>NZ_DAIRTR010000041.1:0-22191 GCF_036803785.1 Pelomicrobium sp.
GCTCACTTCTTACCTCATCGGGGGTTCTTCCAGCAGAAATTTCCTATTCACATACAAACGCTTGCCAGCTTTCTGCCGGGCGCACCGAATCGCGGGCGCAAGGTACAAATACTAACCCGCTGTCGCGGGACCGGCAACCCGATACTGCACTGCAAAAAGGAGGCCGTCCACCGCCGGCCATGGCCTCAGGGGGTAATTTCGCCTACCGCGAATAGGCGCTGGTGCTCCCGGATGGCGTACCGGTCGGTCATCCCGGCGATGTAATCCGCCACCGTCCGGTGCAGATGATTCTCCGCTTTTTCCTGAAACTGGGGAGGCAGCAGTCGTGGGTCGGCGACAAAGGCGTGGAACAGGTCGAGGAGGATACGCTTTGCCTTGGCAGTCATGCGGGCCACCCGATAATGCCGATAAAGGTGGGTGCGCAGGAACCCCTTGAGCTCCCTCTGGCACTCGGCGATCTCGGGGCTGAAGGCGATCAAGGGCGGGCATTCCCGCACTTCCTCCAGGCTGGCCGGCCGATGGGTGGCGATGAGAGCTTGACTTTGGCGGACGAGATCGTTGACCAGGGTATTGATCATCCGGCGTATCGTCTCGTGGATGAGCCGGCGGCCGACCAGCCCGGGATAGGCGCGCCGGACCTCGTTCAGATGCTCGGCGAACATGCGCACCTCTTGCAGCTGCTCCAGCGTGAGCAGTCCCGAGCGCAGGCCGTCATCCACGTCGTGGTTGTTATAAGCGATCTCGTCGGCCAAGTTGGCGATCTGGGCTTCCAGGGAGGGCCGCTTTCCCTGGAGAAAGCGCTGACCCACGTCCCCCAGCTCCGGGGCGTTCTGGGGCGAGCAGTGTTTGAGGATCCCTTCCCGGGTTTCAAAAGTGAGGTTCAGGCCGTCGAACTCGGCGTAGCGCTCTTCTAAGAGGTCCACCACCCGCAGGGATTGCAGGTTGTGCTCGAAGCCGCCATGGTCTTTCATGGCGCTGTTTAGTGCCTCCTGTCCCGCGTGCCCGAAGGGAGTGTGGCCCAGGTCGTGGGCCAGGGCCACGGCCTCCACCAGATCTTCGTTCAGGCGCAAGTTTCGGGCGATGGTGCGGCCGATCTGGGCCACCTCCAGGCTGTGGGTGAGCCGGGTGCGAAACAGGTCCCCCTCGTGGTTGACGAATACCTGGGTCTTGTACTCCAGTCGGCGGAACGCGGTGGAATGGACGATGCGGTCCCGATCCCGCTGGTACTCGTTACGGCCCATGGGGGGCGGCTCGGGATGCCGGCGGCCCCGAGATTGGTCGGGGTGGGCCGCGTAGGGGGCGAGCTCAGCCATGGCCGCAGCAGGCCGCAAACGCCTGCTCCAGCACCGTTTCGGGAACATCTGCGCTCACGAACGCTTCTCCGATGCGCCTGAGGAGCACGAAGCGGATCCTGCTTCCTTGGACCTTCTTGTCATGGCCCATCAGCGCCAGATAGCGGGCAGCGCCCAACGCCGGCGCCCGGGTGGGCAGGCCAGCTCGCCGGTACAGGGCTACCAGGCGCTCCTTCTGCTCTGGGGACAGATATCCGAGGCGCACCGACACATCCGCTGCCAGCACGGTGCCTGCGGCCACCGCTTCTCCGTGCAACCACTGACCGTAACCGAGACCCGTCTCGATGGCGTGACCGAAGGTATGGCCCAGGTTGAGCAGGGCCCGTATCCCGGTTTCCCGCTCGTCCGCCGCCACGATCTGGGCCTTGTTGGCACAACTGCGCACGATGGCGAAGGTGAGCGCTTCGGGCTCGCGGGCGAGCAGCGCTTCGAGGCGGGTCTCGAGCCAATCGAAGAACTCGGCGTCCCGGATCAGACCGTACTTGATGACCTCCGCCAGGCCGGAGCGCAGCTCGCGCTCCGGCAGCGTGGTCAGGGTGTCGGTGTCGGCGACCACCGCCTGCGGCTGGTAGAAAGCGCCGATCATGTTCTTGCCCAGGGGGTGGTTGATGGCGGTTTTGCCACCCACGGATGAGTCCACCTGCGCGAGCAGGGTGGTGGGAATCTGATAGAAGGGCACGCCCCGCTGATAGGTGGCGGCGGCGAACCCGGCGATGTCTCCCACCACGCCTCCACCCAGGGCGAGGACGGGAGTGGAGCGCTCGCAGCGGTTCTCCAGCAGAGCATCGAAGATGCGGTTCAAAGTCTCCCAGTTTTTGAACGCCTCCCCGTCGGGGATGGCGATACCGATGCAGGCCACGCGCAACGTTTCCAAGGTCCGCTGCAGGCGGGGGAGATAGAGGGGTCCCACCGTGGTATTGGTCACCACCGCCACCCGCTGCGCGGGCGCGAGGGATGCGAACCAGCGGGGATCGGCGAGCAGCCCCGGCCCCACGTGAATCGGGTAGCTGCGCTCCCCCAAGGCGACGTCAAGCGTCTGTGTCGAGCTCGAGGGCATCTTTGGTCTTGGTCCTTTCGAACTCCTGTAGCCGCTTTTCGATCCGCCGCGCTAGAGCGGGTGCGCTGGCGCGACTCGTGTCCACCACCAAGTCGGCGACCTCCCGGTACAAGGGGTCGCGCTCCTGCAGCAGCTCGCCTAGCCGCGCCTTCGGATCGGCCGTCTGCAGGAGAGGACGGTTGCGGTCGTGGCGCGTGCGCGCCCACAGCTCCTCCACCGAGCCCCGCAAGTAGATCACCGTGCCCCGCGCCTTGAGGAGCGCTCGGTTCTCGGGCCGCAGCACCGCTCCCCCGCCGGTGGCCAGCACCACGTCTTCCTGCTGCGTGAGCTCGCGCAATATAGCCGCCTCCCGTGCGCGAAAGCCTTCCTCGCCTTCGATCTCGAAAATGACTGGAATTTCCACGCCGGTACGGCGGCGGATCTCATGATCGCTGTCGAGAAAAGTCTTGCCCAGGCGCCGGGCGAGCAGCTTCCCCACGGTGCTCTTGCCCGCGCCCATCATGCCGACCAAGAAAATGTTGCGACTCGGCAACATCGCTCGATTGTATCCAAAACCGCTGCTGCCGGCACCGCAGCCGGCCTCGGGCCAAAAAGAAAAGGCCGGGTGTGCCCGGCCCAGGGGAGTGGTCTGGGTTCCCTATCTTAAGGTGAGGGAATCTTTCAGGATTCGCGGCGTGATGAAGATGAGCAGCTCGGAACGGTTGTCCGTCCTGGCGGTGTTGCGGAAGAGCCCGCCCACCACCGGCAGGTCGCCCAGCACGGGCACCTTGGTCACGTCGTTGCGCTTGGTCTGCTCGAAGATGCCGCCGATTGCCACCGTGCCGCCGTTTTCTACCAACACCTGGGTGGAAATCTGCTTGGTGTCGATGGCCGGACCGGCGGTGGTGTTGACCCCGGGGCTGTCCTTGTTCACGTTGAGGGTCATGATCACGTTCTCGTCCGGGGTGATCTGTGGCTTCACCTTGAGGGACAAGGTGGCCTTCTTGAACGCCACGCTGGTAGCCCCGCTGGAGGTGGCCTGTTGGTACGGAATCTCCGTGCCCTGCTCGATGGTGGCTTCGACCTGATCGGCGGTCATCACCCGGGGGCTGGAGATGATCTTGCCCCGATTGTCCGCCTCTAGAGCGGAGAGCTCCAGGTTCAGGAACTTGGTGGCCGCCTCGTTGAACAGCAGCAGGGAAAAAGCGCCCGGATTGAAGGCGCCGATGCCGGCAGCGGGCAGGTTCACGTTGGTGAAATCGCTGAGGGTGGGCACCGGGGTGGCGATCTGGCCGGTGTGGAAGGCGGTATCCTCCAGGCGCGCGCCGATCAGGCCGCGGGAGCTCCCGATACCGGTGCCGAAGCCAGCGGATCGACGGTCATGGTAGCCCAGCCGCACCCCCAGATTGCGGGAGAAGTCGTCGTTCGCTTCCACGATCCGCGCTTCGATCATCACCTGCCGCACGGGCACGTCGATCTGGCGAATGAGGGCGCGGACCTCGTCCAGTCGGCTCGGCGTGTCCTGGACGAACAAGGTGTTGGTGCGCGGGTCGACCACGGCGCTGCCCCGCTTGGAGAGGATCTTCTGGGCCGGATCGCTCAGGATCTTCTTGACGTCCTCCCCTCTTTGGTAGTTGAGCTGGAAGCTCTCGGTGACCGTGGGTTCCAGTTCGGCGATCTGCTGCTGCGCTTCGAGCTGTAGTTTCTCCCGGGCCGCGATCTCGTCCCGAGGCGCCACCAGGAGAACGTTGCCTTCACGCCGCTTATCCAGTCCCTTGGCCTGGAGAATGATGTCCAGCGCCTGATCCCAGGGTACGTCCTTAAGCCGCAGGGTCAGGTTGCCCGTCACCGAGTCGCTCACCACAATGTTGAGGCCGGTGAAGTCGGCGATCACTTGCAGCACCGCCCGCACTTCCACGTTCTGGAAGTTGAGGGAGAGCTTCTCCCCGGTATAACGAGGCCGGGTTGCGGCCGTCGTCCGGGTCGGGTCCTGGGCCACTGGTTTTACTTCGACGATAAACTTGCGGTCCGCCTGGTAGGCCGACTGCTCCCATAGCCCCCTCGGCTCGATCACCAGACGGGCATTCCCGCCGACGGCGAAGCTTTCCACGAACTGCACGGGGGTGCCAAAATCGGTGACGTCCAGGCGGCGCTGCAGGTTTTTGGGCAAAGAAGTGTTGTTGAAGTCGACGATGATCTGGCTGCCCTGCCGCCGCAGATCGATGCCGGTCGTGGTGTCGGATAGATCCACGATGATCCGCCCTTCCCCTGCCGGTCCGCGGCGGAAATCCACATCGAGGATGCTGTGTCTTACGTCGCCGAGCCGCGTTTCCGCGAACCGGGACAGAGTGGGTCCGGCCGGGCTGCCCGCGGTCTGTACGCCGAGTAGGGTCACCACCACCTCCCGGCCTTCGACTCGGGTGTCGTAGCCTACGGGACGCTCCAGGTTCATGACCAGCCGCGTACGCGAGCCGGCCTGCACGATGTTGACCGAGCGCAAGTCTCCCTGCCCCACCGCCTGGAATGTGCGACCCAGGGCATTGCCCGTATCGGGAAAGTCCAAGGCGATGCGCGGCGGTTTCTGGACGGCGAAGCCAGCAGGCGGGTTGGTCGGGGGATTTTTGAGCTTGACCTTCACCACCAGCCTGCCCTCGGCGCCGGGGGTGACCTCGAGCGCTTCAATGCTGTTCGATTGGGCCCATGCCCGCTCGCCGGCCGGGCTGAGGGCAAGCGCGGTCGCAAGGCAGGTCAGGGCGAGAAAGCGCTTGGGTTCCTTGAGGAGGGTGCGGCTCATGGTGACGGCTCCCTGAGATTTATTCGACGAGTTGTAGGCTCGCGGTCCGCTCGGTCCAACCCCCAGCCCCTTCCTGGACCAGTTCCGTCAGCGTAACTTCCGCCTCGGTGATCCTGGTGATGCGGCCGAAGTTCTGGCCTAGATAGTTGCCGACGGTGACCCGGAACACGTTGTTGTCGGGGGTCTTGATGAGGGCGTGGATGCGCTTGTCCCGCTCCAGCGTTCCCACCATCTTCAGGTTTTCAAGGGGATAGGCTTCCAGCGGCTCCCGGGGCCGGTTGAGATCGGGCCCCGGGCCGCCGGGGCCTGGCTTCCCGCGGGTATCGATCTCGCGCAGGGTGAACGGGTCCGGGAGATCAAAGGCGTTATAAGTGAAAGCTTCGTAGACCTTTACCTTGGGCAGGGGCGGCACCTTGCCCCGCAACCCTTGGCCGGATTGCTCCACGAATTGCTTAAGATCGCTGAATTCCCCGGCCGAGCAGCCGGCCAGCGCGAGCGCCAGGAGGAGGAGGAGGGCGCGTTTCATTTCTTGCCCCCCTTTGTCGGCGCCGCCGCCTTGCGCTGGGCTGCGACTTCTTGCTCGTCCAGGTAGCGGTAGGTCTTGGCGACGGCGTTCATCACCAGGCCATCTTTGGTCTTCTCGATGGACACGCTGTCCAGGGTGACGATGCGGGGCAGTTGCGCCACATCGCTGGCGAACGCTCCCATGTCGTGGTAGCTGCCGGTGACGCGCACCTGGATCGGAAGCTCGGCGTAGAAGTCGTACAGGGTCTCCCGGGGGGCCGGCTTGAACAGCTCGAACTGTAGCCCCCGACCCAGCCCCGCCTGGTTGATGTCGGTCACCAGGGCGTCCATTTCCGCCTTGTTGGGCAACTGCCGCAGCATCGCGCCGAAAGTCTGTTCGATTTCTGCGAGTTGCTGGCGGTAGATATCCAGATTGACCGCCTCCTTTTTCTTGTCCAGGAAGGTTTGCTTGAGCCGCACCTCCTCTTTTTTGCGGCTCTCCAGGGTCTCCAGCTGGCTGCTCCAGTCGTAGAAATAGCCTGCGGAAACAATGGCGAGCAACAGAAACAGCATGACCCCTGCCTTGACCGGGACCGGCCAACCGCCGGGGTTGCGGGTATCGAGTCGTCTCAAGTCGTCCAGGGTCATGGTGCTTACCCCTTGGCCTGGGCACTGACCGTCTGGGCAGTGCCCTCGCCGCCCCCGGGCGAGGGCGGCGTCAGCTTGAAGTTGAGGGTGAACTGGTTAAGTCGCAGCTTGCCCACCTGCTCCGCCTTGATCTCGACGAGCTGAGGCTCTCCCAGCCAGGGGGAGTCCTCGATGTTGCGCATGAGCGTGGAGACCCGAGCGCTCGACTGGGCGTAGCCCGTGAGGCTCAGGTTGTTGCCGGTCTGCTTGAGCCGGGTGAAATGCACCCCCTCCGGGACGATCCGCACCAGCTGGTCGAAGAGGTGGACCACCTCGGTGCGGTTGGACTGGAGCTTTTCCACCACCTCTTTGCGGGCGAGCAGGGCCTGGATCTGGGTTTTCAAGGTCTTGATCTCGGCGATCTGCTTGTCCAGGACGGCGATTTGTTTCTTGAGATAGTCGTTGCGCGCCTCCTGGTGCTCGATTCGGCCGGCGAGCACCGTGTGCCCAGCGAACCAAACGACGACGCCCAGCGCTGCGGTCAGGGCTGCCACGATGCCGAATTGCCGGTTGCGCGCCCGGCGCCGCTCGGCACGGTAGGGAAGCAGGTTGATGCGGATCATGCTGGATCGAACCTCCGCAGGGCGAGCCCACAGGCCACCAGCAGGGCTGGCGCGTCCGCCGACAACTGGACCGGCCGAATGCGGCTCGCAAGCTCCATGCCGGCGAACGGATTGGCGATCATGGTGTCCACTTGGGTACGAGCTGCCACCGACTCGTCTAAGCCGGGGATGGCAGCGCATCCCCCGGCGAGCAGCACGTGGTGTACTTCGTTGTACTGGGTGGAGGTGAAGAAGAATTGGAGCGCACGGGCGACTTCCAGGGCCAGGGTGTCGCGGAATGGTGCCAGGACTTCGCTTTCATAGCTTTCGGGCAGTCCCCCGCTGCGTTTGGCTACCTCCGCCTCCTCCGGGGACAAGCCGTAGCGGGCCTGGATCTGTTCGGTGAGTTGATGTCCGCCGAAGGGCTGGTCACGCATGTACACCGACTGTCCGGCGCGCAGCACGTTAAGGCTCATGTGCTGGGCCCCGATGTCCACCAGGGCCAAGGTCTGGTCGTAGTCCACGCCGGGAAGGTAAGGCATGACCCGTTCCAGGGCATTCAGGGCGGCGTAGGGCTCCACGTCCATGATCGTCGCCTTCAGCCCGGCGGCCTGGGCTGCGGCCACCCGGTCTTCCACCTTTTCCTTGCGAGAGGCGGCGATCAGCAGCTCGACTTCCTCGGGGCTGGCGCTGGCCGGCCCCAGCACTTGAAAGTCCAGGTTGACCTCGTCCAGGGAAAAAGGGATATATTGATTGGCCTCGGACTCCACCATGACCTCGAGCTCTTCCTCCCGCTGGCCCGCGGGAACGACGATCTTCTTCGTGATCACGGCCGAGGCGGGGACTGCCATGGCGACGGTTTTCACCCGGGTGCCCAGCTTTTTCCAGGCCCGCTTGATGGCCTCTCCCGTGGCCTCCAGGTTGACGATATTGCCCTCGGCCACGGCCTCTTTCGGCATGGGCTCGATGACGTAGCGCTCGATCCGGTACTTGTCCTTGCCGGCGAGGCTCAGCTCCACCATCTTCACGGCGGAGCTGCTCACGTCAAGGCCCACGAGGGGGAGGCCAGAGGCCGGGAAAAGGCCCGGGCCGAAATGGAAATTCCCTTTGAACATAGGAAGCTAGGCCATATTATCCAGAAGCTACATTAAAGGCTAGCAGCAACTACAGTAGATGTAAAGCAAAATTTCTTGGGTTTTTCTGCCGTGGCGCGCGCCTCTATAATCCCCGCCTTTCCTTTCTTCGAGCCTCCCGCCTGATCATGTTCCGACGCTGGTGGTTCATCGCGCTCGCCGCCCTGTTCGGGTTGGCAGTGGCGGGCGCTCTCTTGATCGCTTTTGCCGCGGTCATCACCTACCCTAAGCTGCCATCCTTAGAGGTACTCACCGACTATCGGCCCAAGATTCCCTTGAGGGTCTACACCCTGGACGGTCATCTGATCGGGGAATTCGGTGAGGAAAGGCGGGCCGTGGTGAGCATTCACGACGTGCCGGAAGTATTGAAGCTGGCCATCCTGGCGGCCGAGGACGAGCGCTTCTACCAACACGGGGGCGTGGACTACCTCGGGGTCTTGCGGGCGGCGTACAGCAACTTCGCCGCGGGCGGCGCCCGTCAGGGCGCGAGCACCATCACCATGCAGGTGGCACGCAATTTCTTTCTGAGCAAGGAAAAGACCTTTACCCGGAAATTTCACGAAGCCTTGCTCGCGTTCAAGATCGAGCACAGCCTGAGCAAGGATCAGATCCTGGAGCTCTACATCAACCAGATTTATCTGGGCCAGCGGGCCTACGGGTTCGCCTCAGCCGCCCAGACCTATTTCGGCAAGCCGCTCCAGGAGCTGACCCTGGCCGAGGCGGCCATGCTGGCCGGGCTGCCCAAGGCCCCGTCCCGTTACAATCCCGTCGCCAGCCCGGAGCGGGCGAAGCAGCGGCAGCTCTACGTCCTGCGCCGCATGCGCGAGCTGGGACACATCACCGAGGCCCAGTACCAGGCGGCGGCGGAGCAGCCCGTGGTGGCACGCCGGCAGGCCCGGGAAGGGGAGCTTTCGGGGGATTATGTGGCCGAGATGGTGCGCCAGCTTATGGTGGACCGCTACGGGGAAGAGGCCTATACGCGGGGCTTCCGTGTCTACACCACCCTCCTCAAAGCCCATCAGGAAGCGGCGCTCCAGGCGCTGCGCAAGGGGGTGCTGGAATACGACCGGCGGCACGGCTACCGAGGGCCCGAGGGCTACATGGAGCTGGACCGGGCGGGGGGTGACTTGGAGGAAGTGATGGAAGAGGCGCTCCAGGAGGTGCCCGAAGTGGGCGATCTTCTGCCTGCCGTGGTGCTGGAGGCCGGGGGCGGCAAGCTCAAGGTGTATGTGAAAGGGGGCAAGACCCTCACGTTGGCGGGGGAGGCGATCCGCTTCGCCCAGCGCTATTTGAGCGATCGGCTTCCGCCGAATCAGCGGCTGCGCCGGGGTGCCCTGGTGCGGGTGCGCCACGACGGCGGCGAGCGCTGGCAAATCGCCCAGTTGCCGGCCGTGGAAGCGGCCCTGGTGGCTATCGACCCGACCGACGGCGCCATTCGGGCGCTGGTGGGAGGGTTCGACTTCGGCCGCAGCAAGTTCAACCACGTGGTCCAGGCTTGGCGTCAGCCGGGCTCCGGGATCAAACCCTTCGTCTATTCCGCCGCTTTGGAAAAGGGCTTTACCCCGGCCTCCATCATCAACGACGCGCCCCTTTATTTCGATGCCGCCCAGACGGGGAACCAACCGTGGGAGCCCAAAAACTATGACGAAAAATACGAAGGCCCCACGCGTTTGCGCACCGCGCTCGCCAAGTCGAAGAACCTGGTGTCGGTGCGCATCATCCAGGCGATCGGCCCCAGCTACGCCCAGGATTACCTAGCCCGGTTCGGGTTCGACCCGGCGCGGCACCCCCCCTATCTTACCCTCGCCCTCGGCGCCGGCACGGCCACGCCTATGCAGATGGCCGCCGCTTACGCGGTTTTCGCCAACGGCGGCTACCGGGTGGTGCCCTATTTCATCGACCGCATCGAGGACGAAAACGGCACGGTGATCGCCCGGGCCATGCCCGCCCGGGTGGGCGAAGGCGCTGAACGGGTGATCGACGAGCGCAATGCCTTCATCATGACCTCCATGCTGCGGGAAGTGGTGCGCAGCGGCACGGCTGCCCGGGCCATGAAGCTCGGCCGCAACGATCTAGCGGGCAAGACCGGCACCACCAACGATTTCGTGGATGCGTGGTTCAGCGGCTTCCATCCGTCCCTGGTGGCGGTGGCGTGGATCGGATTCGACAATCCCCGCTCCCTGGGCAAGGGTGAGACCGGGGCCAACGCTGCGCTGCCCATCTGGATGGAATACATGGCCAAGGCCCTCAAGGGTGTCCCTGAAGCTGATTTCCGGGTGCCTGACGGCGTGGTGGTGGCCCGAGTGAATCCAGATACCGGGTTATTGGATAGCAGCGGCCAGGGCATTCCGGAATACTTTTATCAAGAAAACGTCCCGCAGGCCGACCAGGGCCCATGGCTGCCCGCCCTCGGTGCCCGCGGCGGAGACGAGGTCAGGAACCAATTGTTCTAACGCTTGGGCTTGCGACGAGGGTAGGATGGGTCGAGCCGGCGGACCCAGACGCAACCTGATGCGGGAGCGCATCGCGCATCTCGCCGCCCGGCTCATGGCGCGGGATGGCATCCAGGACTTCGGCACCGCCAAGCGCAAGGCGGCCGAGCAACTGGGGGCCGCCGACACCCGGAATCTGCCCAACAACAGCGAGGTGGAGGAAGCGCTCCGGACCTTCCGGGCCCTGTACGAGCCGCAGGAGCACCGGGCGGTGCTGCGGGCGTTGCGTGAAGTGGCGCTTTCCGTGATGCGGCGGCTGGAGGCGTTCAATCCCCATCTCACCGGAGCGGTGTTGACCGGGGTGGCCGGCAGGCATTCCGACATCAACCTGCAGCTGTTCACCGATTCGGTCAAGGACGTGGAGTACTTCCTGATGCGGGAGCGCATTCCCTACCGAGCCGGGGAGCGGCGGGTCGCCACGGCAGAGGGATGGCGTAGCGTCCCCCTCTTCACTCTGGAGGCCGAGGGGACGACGGTGAACGTTATGGTCTACGGCACCAAGGATCTCTGGAACGCCAGTCGTCCGGGGATGGAAGACGGTCTCCCGGTTCGGGCCAAGACGGCGTACGTGGAGATGCTGCTACGGGACGATGGCAAGGAGTAGCTCGCAGCCCCTCACCTCGCTTCTTTGAGCCAGCGGGCCGCTTCCAGGGCGAAGTAGGTGAAGATCCCGTCGGCGCCCGCCCGCTTGATGGCGAGCAAGGACTCCAGCACACAGGAGCGCTCGTCCAGCCAGCCGTTGGCCGCCGCAGCCTTGAGCATGGCGTACTCCCCGCTCACTTGATAGACGAAGGTGGGCGCACGGAAGGCGTCCTTTACCCGACGCACGATGTCGAGGTAAGGCAGCCCCGGTTTCACCATGACCATGTCGGCGCCCTCTTGCAGATCGAGACCCACCTCCCATAGGGCTTCATCCGAATTGGCCGGATCCATCTGGTAGGTGAATTTGTTTCCCTTGCCAAGACTCGCGGCCGAGCCCACCGCATCCCGGAACGGGCCATAGAAGCTGGAGGCGTACTTGGCGGCGTAGGCGAGGATGCGGGTATGGAGGTGACCGGCCTCGTCTAAGGCTTCCCGGATTCGCCCGATGCGCCCGTCCATCATGTCGGAAGGGGCGACCACGTCGGCGCCGGCGGCAGCGTGCAAGACCGCTTGGCGGGCGAGCACGGCCACGGTCTCGTCGTTGAGCACGTAGCCCGAGGCGTCGATCAAGCCGTCCTGGCCGTGGCTCGTGTAGGGGTCGAGGGCCACGTCGGTAATGACTCCCAACTCGGGAAAGCGCTGCTTCAAGGCCTGGACGGCCCGGGGCACCAGACCTTCCGGATTCAGGGCTTCCCTCGCGTCGGCGCTTTTTAGCGCCGGATCCACCACCGGGAACAGGGCCATGGCGGGCACCCCCAAGCGCAAGCACGCCTCGGCCCGGGCGAGCAGCCGGTCAATGCTGAGCCGATGCACCCCCGGCATGGACGGAACCTGCTCCTCGCGGCTCGGGCCGTCTAGGATGAACACCGGCTCGATCAAGTCGGCGGCATCCAGGCGGTGCTCCCGTACCAGCCGGCGGGAGAACTCGTCGCGGCGCAGCCGGCGCATCCTGCGCCGGGGATAATGACCCAGCGGTATCATGAGCACCTTTCGCGTCGTTGGCTTGGGCTTCGGAACGAAGCGGGGAACTTTCGTCCTAGACGCTAATCATAGCGTACAGACGATGGTTTCCATCGTCTCCCGCTTCTCCTCCCTGAGCGGGTGCCTTAATCCTTATTAAGGCCGTGGCCCCCGGTTTTACTCCCCTTTAGCCGGGGGCATTTTTTATCTCTAGCCAGTAGGCGAGCCGCTCCACCAGCTCGTCCGCACCCTGACGGGTGAGGCTTGAAAAAAGCTGTAGGCTCACCCCGGGCGCTTCCCGGTCGAGGGCTTGCCTCGTCGCCGCCAGGGTGCGCAAGGCCTGCTGGCGGGAGAGTTTGTCCGCCTTGGTGAGCACCGCGTGCACCGGCTTACCGCTTTCTTGCAACCAGTGGAGCAGCTGCCAGTCGAGGGGCATCAAAGGATGGCGGGCGTCCATGAGCAGCACCACGCCTGCCAGGGAGGCCCGGGTCCGCAGATATGCGCTCACCAGCTCCCCCCAAGTTTGTCGCATGGCTTGGGGCACCCGGGCGTAACCGTAACCGGGCAGGTCCACGATGAAGCGGCCCTCGCCACAGCGGTAGAAGTTGATTTCCCGCGTGCGGCCTGGCGTCTTGCTCACGTAGGCAAGGCGCCTGCGCTGGGCCAAGGCGTTCAGCAGGCTGGATTTGCCCGCGTTGGAGCGGCCGCCGATGGCCACCTCCCGTAGTGCAGGGGGCAGGTCCGCGAGTCGGGTGACGCTGCGGGCGAAGGAAAGGGGATGGAACGGATTCATCGAGGCGCATCCGCGGAGGGCCCCAGCGGCTACTATCACCGATACGGGTGGCATGATAGCAGAGGGTTGATATAAAATTTCGCAATTTTTCAGTCACAAGGAGCCGAGATGAAGCGGACCCGTGCCAGTATCGGGGCGCTAGGGCTGGCGGTTTGGGCCTTGACCGCCTCTGCCCAGCCAGCGCAGGAAGGCAACCTGGCCCAGGCCCAAAGCATCGCGTCCCAGGTCTGTGCCGCCTGCCATGGGGCGGATGGCAACAGCCCAACGCCCGCCAATCCCCACCTGGCCGCCCAGCACGCTCGGTACATCACCAAGCAGCTTGACAACTTCAAGTCCGGCGCGCGGCAAAACCCCATCATGGCGGGCATGGTGACAACCCTCACCCCCGAGGACATGCAAGCCCTGGGCGCCTACTATGCCCAGCAGAAACTGCGGCCCGCTCAGGCGAAGGACGAGGCGCTCGCCCGGGAGGGAGAAAGAATCTATCGGGGTGGCATCGCCTCCAAGGCGGTGCCCGCCTGTGCCGGCTGCCACGCGCCCAACGGGGTCGGAATACCTGCCCCGTATCCGCGCCTTGCGGGGCAGTACGCGGAATACATCGCCGCCCAGCTCAAAGCCTTTCGTTCGGGAGAACGGGCCAACGATCCCGAGGGCATGATGCAGGCCATCGCCGCCAGGATGACGGACCGGGAGATTCAGGCGGTGGCGGAATATATCGCGGGACTGCGCTAGGAGGACCCGCTTCGGCGCGGCGGGCGGCCGGCTCGGCCCGGCTTTTTCCTCGGCAGTTCCTCAGGAGCGCAGGGCGCCGAAGGCCCGCTCTGCCGCTTCCAGGGTGCGCTCGATCTCGGCTGGGCCGTGGGCGGCAGAGACGAATCCCGCCTCGAAGGCAGACGGCGCCAGGTATACTCCTTCGCTCAGCATGCGGTGAAAGAAGCGGTTGAAGGCTTCCCGGTCACACTCCATCACTTCGTTGTAGGTGGTGGGCGGCTCCTCGCGGAAGTACAGCCCGAACATGCCCCCGATCGCCTGAACCGAGAAAGGAATCCCGTGGCGACGGGCAGCGGCAGCGAGCCCCTCGGTCAGGGCCCGGGCGGTGGCAGACAGCCGCTCGTAGAAGCCCTCTGCCTGGACTTGCTGGAGGGTCGCCAGTCCCGCTGCCACCGCCACCGGATTGCCGGACAGGGTGCCCGCCTGGTACACGGGCCCTAGGGGAGCGAGATGCTGCATAATCTGCCGGCGCCCACCGAAGGCCGCCACGGGCAAGCCCCCGCCGATTACTTTCCCTAGGGTGGTAAGGTCAGGCTGGAGACCGAACAGCCCCTGGGCTCCGCCGAGGCCCACCCGGAACCCGGTCATCACTTCGTCGAAAATGAGAAGAGCTCCGTGCTGGCTGCACAGCGCGCGCAGCCGCTGGAGGAAACTGAGCCGCGGCAGCACCAAGTTCATGTTGCCGGCGATGGGCTCCACGATCACGGCGGCGATCTCGCCCCCGAGTCGGGCGAAGGCTTCTTCCAGTGCCTGGATGTCGTTGTAGGCGAGCACCAGGGTATGGGCCACGGTTTCCTCCGGGACCCCGGCCGAGCTGGGTTGGCCGAAAGTCAAGGCGCCGGAGCCCGCTTTCACGAGTAGGGCGTCCCCGTGGCCGTGGTAGCAACCTTCGAATTTGACGATGCGGCTACGCCCTGTATAGCCCCGGGCGAGCCGGATGGCGCTCATGGTGGCCTCGGTGCCGGAGCTCACAAGCCGCACCTGCTCCATCGACGGCACGAGTCGGCAGAGCAATTCCGCCATTTCCAGCTCCAGTTCGGTGGGGGCACCAAAGCCTAGGCCTCGGTCGGCCTGGGCCTTGACCGCCGCCACCACCGCCGGATGGGCATGGCCGAGGATCGCCGGGCCCCACGATCCTACATAGTCGATGTAGGCCCGCCCGTCCGCGTCCCACAGGAGCGGGCCTTGGCCGCGCACGAAGAAGCGGGGCGTGCCTCCCACCGCGCGGAAGGCCCGCACCGGCGAATTGACTCCGCCGGGAATGTAGACGGCGGAGCGCTCGAACAAGGCTTCGTTGCGGGAGGGCTGGCCGGGAGCCCGCTCAAGGGGGGGGACGGTCATGGCGATGGCGAGTCGAACAAGCGGCTAAACGCCCGGGCCGCACTTTCCACGTCGGGGGCATCGAACAGGGCGCTGATGACGGCTAGGGCATGGGCGCCGGCGCGAATGACGGCAGGAGCGTTTTGCGGCGTGATGCCACCGATGGCCACCACCGGGACGTCCAGCACCCGCCGTGCCTCACCCAACAAGGTGAGCGGCGCGCGCACCGCTTCGGGCTTGACCGCGGAAGGGAACATGGCACCGAAGGCCACGTAGTCGGCGCCCTGGGCCGCCGCTTCCCGGGCCCGATCCAGCCGGTCGTAGCATGAAACCCCCAGGAGCATCCCGGGCGCGAGCCGCCTGCGGGCGGCATCGATGGGCTCATCCTGGGATCCCAGGTGCACCCCGTCGGCGCCGACTGCCAAAGCGAGATCCACTCGATCGTTGACGATAAAAAGGCGCCCGAAGGCACGGCACAGGCGGACCAGGACCCGTGCCTGCTCCAAGGCGAGGGCTGGGGTGGCACCCTTGGCGCGGTACTGGAGCACCCGCGCTCCCCCGCGCAAGGCTTGTTCCACCTTCGCCGCGAGCACCGCCGTCTCTGGGCATTCCGGGGTGATGGCATACAGGCCGGCGACAGGGAGGCGGCCCTTTCCCTTCCCTCCTTCGGGAAAGGGGCCGTGGGCGGCGGTCTCCACCATCGACCGGGGGTTCAGTGGAACAGATGTGGCGCTAGCGGCTCCCCTCATCGCTTTCCCGCGCCCAGAATAGCCGATCGGGCAGATGCTGGCCCATGCCGGGACGAAACCCCGACTTCAGGGCATGCCAAGTATATTCTTGTGCTTCCCGCACCGCCTCTGGCAACTCCAGACCGTTGGCCAGGGTGGCTGCGATGGCGGAAGCCAGGGTGCACCCCGAGCCGTGAAAGCTTCCGGGCAGTCGCGGCCAGGCGTCGGAGCGCACGATCCCTTCGCTGCCATAGAGGGTATTGATCACCTCAGGGGTGTTTTCGTGGGTCCCGGTGATGAGCACGTACTCGCAGCCCAGGGCGAGCAACCGCTGGGCGCACTGGTGCAGATCCGGATCGTCTTCCTCGTCCGCTTCGTCGGCGGCGAGGCGCCGCGCCTCCATGCTGTTCGGGGTGATCAGGGTGCTCTGGGGAATGATGAGCTCGCGTAGTGCCGAGAGCATCTCCTCGGAGGCGAGCTCGTCGCCCCGCCCCGAGGCGAGGACCGGATCCAGCACCAGGGGCACGTCAGGATAATCGGCCACCACTTCGGCCACCGCCGCTGCCACCTCCACGCTGCCCAGCAGGCCGATTTTGAAGGCGTGGACCGGCATGTCCTCCAGCACCGTCCGCGCCTGGTCAGAGACCCAGTCGGGATCGAGAGGCATCAACCCTTCTACCCCCGCGGTGTCCTGCACCGTGATGGCCGTGATGACGGATAAGGGATGACAGCCCATGCTGGCCAAGGTCAGGATGTCGGCCTGGATACCCGCGCCGCCACTGGGGTCCGAGGCTGCGAACGCGAGCACGATGGGAGGGGTCTCGGCCATGATGGCTTATAATGTCTCGCCATTTTACTGAAAACCTCGTTCCATGGTCGAAACATCCACCACTGTCGTCTACAAGAAATATATGTGCCTCGTGTGCGGTTTCATCTACGACGAAGCGCTGGGGCTGCCCGAAGAGGGCATTCCTCCCGGCACCCGCTGGGAAGACGTGCCCATGAACTGGACTTGTCCCGAGTGCGGGGCGCGCAAAGAAGACTTCGAGATGGTGGAGATCTAGGGACGATTCGACCGATCGCTCGCCCCTTCCCGTTGCCCGGCTACGCTGTGCCGCTCAGCTACGTAGTTAGCGGCAGCGACGAATTCGGGCACGCCCAGGGTTTCGGGCCGGCGCTGGGGGTCCAGTCCTAACGCAGCCCAGTCGGCCTCCTCCAGATAGGCGCTCAAGGCGTTTCTCAGCATCTTGCGCCGCTGGCTGAAGGCGGCCGTCACCATTTCCCGGAATAGCGCCTCCACCTGTGCCGGATAGGGGAGCCTCTGATAAGGGACGAGCCTCACGAAGGCCGAGTCCACGCGGGGAGCGGGCCTGAAGGCGCGGGGCCCGATGGCGAACAGCCGCTCGATGTGGAAGCGATACTGGAGCGCCACCGAAAGCCGGCCGTATTGGGCGGTGCCGGGGAAGGCGACCATGCGTTCCACCACCTCTTTCTGTAGCATGAAATGCATGTCTCGCACCTCCGCGGCGAAGCGCTCCAAATGAAACAGTAAGGGGGTGGAGACGTTGTAGGGGAGGTTACCCACGAGCCGCAGCTCGCTCCCCAGGGCGCCGAAGTCAAACCGCAAGGCGTCGGCGCAGTACACGGTAAGCTGCCCTTCGGGATAACGGGCCTGCAGTGCCGCTGCCAGATCTCGGTCGATTTCTATCACGGTCAAGTGGCCGGCCTGCTCGAGGAGGGGCCCAGTCAGGGCCCCGCGGCCGGGCCCAATCTCCACCAGCCGTTCTCCCAATTGGGGATGCACCGCCTCCACGATGCGCGCGATTACCCGGGGCTCGACCAGAAAATGCTGGCCGAAACGTTTGCGGGGCGCGGACACTGGACCTCCGTGACCGCTCAGGATAGGGGGTCCGCCGCCTTTCCCCGCGCGGCGAGCCAGCCGGCCAAGGCGATGGCAGCCCGCAGGCTGCCCGGCGCGATCTCGCCCGTACCCGCCCGGTCTAGGGCGGTGCCGTGGTCGACGGACGTGCGCACGAGGGGCAATCCCAGGGTGACGTTGACGCCCTGGCCAAAGGAGGCGTGCTTGAGCACCGGCAGGCCCTGATCGTGATACATGGCGAGCACGCAGTCCCCCTGGGCCAGCACGGGGGGATTGAACAGGGTGTCGGCGGGCAACGGCCCGATGAGCCGCATCCCTTCCCCCCGCAGCCTCTCCAGCACGGGTACGATCACTTCCAGCTCCTCCCGGCCCAGATGCCCGCCCTCCCCCGCGTGGGGGTTGAGCCCAGCCACTAGGATACGCGGCTCGGCGAGGGCGAACCGATCCACCAGCGCGGTGTGGAGCACTCGGAGAGTCTCCTCCAGGAGCTGGGGCGTCAGGGCGTCGGCCACCGCCCGCAGGGGCAGATGGGTGGTGGCCAGGGCGACCCGCATGCCGGCGCCCACGAGCATCATGACCACCCGCCGCGTGCCGGTCGCCTGGGCCAGGTACTCGGTATGACCGGTGAAGGGAATACCGGCCTCGTTGATGACGCCTTTGTGCACCGGCCCCGTTACCAGGGCGGCGAATTCCCCCGAGCGGCAGCCGGCGATGGCCCGGTCCAGGGTGGCGAGGACATAGGGACCGTTGGCCGGATCCGGCCGGCCGGGCCGGCTGGGGACGGCAAGGGGGACATGCAGTACGGGGAGCCGACCGGGAAGGGGGAAGTCTTCCGGAGCGGGCGGATAGTCTACGATCTGGATTGGCCGGCCGAGGCGCTCGCCCCGCTCTGCGAGCAGATCCCGGTCCGCGATGACCACCAGCGGCGTCGATGGCGGTTCATGGGCGAGCAACACCGCCAGGTCGGGGCCGATCCCGGCAGGCTCACCCGGCGTGAAAGCGAGGGGAGGAAGGCTTCTCACCCGTTCAACCCTCGAGCCGGACCTCCACGTAGGCCTGGTCCCGCAATTGGCGCAGCCACTCCTCGTACGCCTCGTCCGCCTTGCGGGCCTTGATGGACTGGCGGGCAAGGACCCGCTCCCGCTCCTGGGTCATCTCTCCCGTGCGCCGCTCCAGCACCTGGATCAGATGCCAGCCCAGGGGTGTTTTCACCGGCTCGCTCACCTCCCCTGGCGCCAGGCTGTCCATCACCCGCTCGAAGGCGGGCACCGTGTCTCCGGGGCTCACCCAACCCAAGTCGCCGCCTTGGGGGGCACTCGGATCCTCCGAATGCAGGCGCGCCAGCTCGGCGAAGTCGGCACCGTTCACGATCCGCTCCCGCAACTGCAGGAGGCGGTTGCGGGCCTCGTCCTCGGACAGGGTCTCCCCTGGGCGCACCAGGATGTGCCGCACGTGGGTCTGGGTGACCTGCACCGGGGTGCCCGGGCCGCGCCGATCCTCCAACCGCAGGATGTGAAAGCCGTTGGGGCTGCGCAGAAGCTCGCTCACTTCCCCGGGCTTGAGCTTTACCACCGCTTCGGCGAACAGCTCCGGCAGTCGGCTCAAGGGACGCCAGCCCAGGAAACCTCCCTGGAGGGCGTCCGGGGCGTCGGAGTAGACTGCGGCCACCTGGGGGAAAGGCTTGCCCGCCTTGAGCTCCGCCAGCGCCTCTTGCGCCCGGGCGCGCCGGGCTTGGATCTCGCTGCTGGTCGCCTGCTCCGGCACCCGCACCAGAATGTGGGACACCGCGTATTCGCCTCCGGTGATCTGGGTGGCCTGGGTGGCGAGAAAGTTGTCGACTTCCCCTTCGCTCACCGTGATCCTGCTGTCGATCTCCCGCTCCCGCAGCCGGGTGAGGATCATTTCCTTGCGGATCTCTTCCCGGAAATCGGCGTAGTCCACCCCGTCCCGGGCGAGTACCTCGCGGAACTGGGTGAGGCTCATGCGGTTTTGCTCCGCGATGGCTGCGATCGCCCGGTCGAGCTGGAAGTCGTCGATGCGCAACCCCGTCTGCCGGGCGTACTGCAGCTGGAGGCGGTCCATGATCAGGCGTTCCAGAATCTGCCGGCGCAGCGCCTCCGACTCCGGCAGCGTGGTCCCCTGGCGGGCGAGCTGCTTTTTTACCAGCTCCAGGCGTCGATCCAGCTCGTCCTGGGTGATGACCTCCTCGTTGACCACCGCCACGATACGGTCGAGGAGCTGGATGCGCTCCGCTCCCCAAGCCGGGGTGCTAGCGGCGAAGGCGGCCATCGAGACCGCGATTGCAAGGAGCAGGGAAGGAATTCCCATAGGCGATCGAACCCCTCGAAACCATAGGAGACGCTAACGCGCGCTGGCGGGCTGCTCCCGGTACAGGTCCACTTGGGTAAACCCGGGAATGCTCGAGCGCAGCACGTGGAGCGGATCCGCGCCGATCTTGCCGAGCCCGGTCAATTCGAGCTGGACGAAAAACGCGTGGGAGGCCTGGTCCACGGCGGTGGCGATACGCTGGGCTACGAACCGGACGGACCAACAACCCGCGTCGTACTCCAGCCCGGCCAGGGCATCCAGCACCCGGCTTTCGCGCAGGGAATAATTGTAGCGCAGGACCCCCTGCCACCGGTCGCCAAGGGGCCACTGGGCAGACACGTCCACTTGCTCCAGGGCGTTGCGAGTGAAGCGGTAGCCCACGTTAGCCACCTTTCCCGGCGCCGGGTGGTAGCGGGCGTAGAGATTGAGCTTTTCGGTTTCGTTGTCGCTCGGGTTCCACTGCATGCTGGCGTCGAGCAGCCAGCTTTGGGTGAGCCGGCCGCCGATGCTGGCCAGGAGGTCGGAGCGGTTGCTCGGGCTAATGGGGCTTGCGAGCTGCACCCGGGGTTTCTCGAAACGGAAGCGCTGGCCCAGGGCGAAGCGCAGCCGCTCCGCGCCCGAGTCCGACTCCAGGAGCCGGGAAGTGAGGGCGAGGGTCATCTGGTTTGCGTCCCCGATGCGGTCGGAGCCGGTGAAGCGGTTCTCAGTGAAGATCTGGGCGAAATTGAAATCGGCGTCCGCCGAGTCGAAGTTGGGCAGTTGGGCCTGGTCGCGGAAGGGCACGTACACGTAGAACAACCGGGGCTCCAGGGTCTGCAGGAAGCGCTGGCCGAAGGCGCTCATGGGGCGCTCCAGGAAAAGGCCGGCGTCGACGCTGCCGATAGGCACGCTGCGGCTCGGGTTTGCCCCAGGCCCGGAGCGGTCCAGGTCGTAGCGGGTATAGTGCAGCCCTGCCTTCGGTGTCAGGTAGGCAAAGGAGGTGCGCAGGGGATAGCTCACGGTGGGGTAGGCCACCAGACGGCCACCGGTCACCAGGGTCGGATGCTCGAAGCGGACGGCCTCGGCGTTCAAGCCCAGGTCGGCGCCCAAGAGGTCCGGTTTCAAGCCCTGGACCAGCAGCTGGGGCAGGCGGTCGTAGGGAGGCGTGACGGGCGCCAGGGGATCTTGCAAGGTCTGATATTTTTGCGCCCGCGCGGTGGCTATCCAGCCCTCGCCGCCATAGGTAAGCGTGCCCTCCTGGGGCAGGTTGGTCTGGGAGGTGAGGGTCACGGAGCTTGCCAGGTCGCGGAAGTAGTTGTCGTCGGAGACCCGCTGGATGTTGACGGACCCCTGCAGTTGCGGGCTGAAGGCGTGGGCGTGCTGGAGCAGGAGGGCCCAGCGATCGCGCCCGCTCACCTGGTCGTCGGGCAGGATGTCCGCCTTGGCCTCCCCGTGGTAGCCACGCTCCAGGTAGCGGAACTCATTGGCCAGCATCAGCCCCCGCCGGGCGATGACGCGAGGGGCGATGGTGGCATCCCGGTTCGGTGCGATGTTCCAGTAGTAGGGCAGGGTGATCTCCGCCCCGCCCTGGGTGGTGGTGCCGATGAGCGGTGGGAGAAAACCGGACTTGCGTTCCTTGCCCAGGGGGAAGTCCACGTAGGGCGAGTAAAGGATCGGCACCTTCTGGAACTCGAGCCAGACGTTGCGCGCAACGCCAACGTTGGCGTTGCGGTCAATCTCCAGCTCTGCCACCCGCAGGTACCAGTCGTCCCGGTTGACCGGACAGGTGGTGTAGCTCGCCTGTTTCGCTCGGTAACGATTTTCCCCTTCGAAGACAAAGAGCTGCGCTTCCCCCCGGGCGTTGTTACGCTCGAGCTGATAGACGGGTGCCTCCATCTGTCCGGTCTGGGACTCCAGGTTGAACTCCAGACGGGGGCCCCGCACCACGTTGCCGCCGCGCTTCACCACCACGTTGCCGAGGGCGAACACGTCCTCCTGCGGCGGATGGTAGATGATCAGATCGGCGGAAAGGCTCTGGTCGTCCTGTTGCAGGATGGCATTGCCCTCGGCACGTACCTCCTTTTGGCCGATGCCCACAATGCGGTCGGCTTCCACCACCACGGGTGGGTTCGTGGCGGGCCTCTGGTCGGCAGAAGGAGTAGTGCGGGCCGCCGGTGCGGCTTGCGGAGAAGGCGCCCGTGGCGACGAGGCAGGCGCTGCGGGGGCGGGTGGTGGAGACGGCGCGCCTGCC
>NZ_DAIRTR010000042.1:0-22151 GCF_036803785.1 Pelomicrobium sp.
CATCGTTCAGCCGACTGGCCGACCACACGCTGCGAAAGCGAGACCGGTCGCCGCAGCGTCTGCACTTGTGGCGACCATCGGCCAGCTGATACAGCCTGGTATATCCACATTCAGGACATTTCTTCATGACCAAATCCTTCCAGATTTGGTCCAGTTTCGTTAGGTATTACCTTTATAAAAGTCTTTTGCAATCTAAATCGTTCAAAAAGCAAGACCAAACCCATCTCTTCCACTATCATCATGCTGGCGGACAAACAGGATTCCTGAGGGAGCCGTCCGACTAACCGATGAAATCAACAACCCTTCTTCACGACCTTCCGAGAGCGTCGGCCGAGCGGGCGCCTTCGGGCCGAGCCTTGACCTATGCCGAGGCCTCCCTTTCCTATGGCGAGCTTGCCGCACGGATTGAGGCTTTTTGCGCTGGCCTTGTTGAGTTGTCGTTAGCCCGGGCCGAACGGGTCGCCATCTACCTAGAAAAGCGCTTCGAGACCGTCATCGCCATTTTCGGCACCGCCGCGGCTGGCGGCGTCTTCGTCCCCGTCAATCCCCTGCTCAAGGCCGAGCAGGTCGCCTACATTCTGCGCGATTGCAACGTTCGGGTGCTGGTCACCTCGGCCGAGCGCCTGCAGACTCTCGCCGCGGCGCTCGCGGGCTGCCCTGATCTGCGGCACGTGGTCGTCGTGGACGCGGCAGGCAGCGGAATTGAGCCGGGCGATGTCCCCATCCACGCCTGGGACGCACTCCTTGCATCGCCGCTCCTTCCGGGCCACCGGGTGATCGACACCGACATGGCCGCCATCCTCTATACCTCCGGCAGCACAGGGCGTCCTAAGGGGGTGGTGCTGTCCCACCGCAACCTGGTGGCGGGAGCGAAGAGCGTCGCTCAGTATCTGGAAAACGGCCCCGAGGACGCGATTCTGGCTGCCCTGCCCCTGTCCTTCGACGCGGGCTTCAGCCAGCTCACCACGGCGTTTCACGCGGGCGCGCGGGTGGTGCTCCTCAACTACCTGCTGCCCCAGGACGTGGTCAAGGCCCTGACCAAAGAAAAAATCACGGGCTTGACGGCGGTGCCACCCCTATGGATCCAGTTGACCCAGGTAGACTGGCCTCAGGGCATCGCCGAGCACCTGCGCTACATCGCCAATACCGGCGGTCGGATGCCTTTGGAGATCTTGAAGACGCTGCGGACGCGGCTGCCCAAGACCAAGGTTTACTTGATGTACGGGTTGACCGAAGCCTTCCGCTCCACCTATCTGCCTCCGGAGGAGGTGGACCGCCGGCCGGACTCCATCGGAAAAGCGATTCCCAACGCCGAGATTCTGGTGCTGCGGGAGGACGGCACCCCTTGCGCCCCGAACGAACCAGGGGAGCTGGTGCACCGGGGGGCACTGGTGGCCATGGGCTACTGGAACGATCCCGAGAAGACTGCCGAGCGGTTCAAGCCGCTGCCCGGGCGGGAGGCGGGTCTCGTCCTGCCCGAGATCGCCGTCTTTTCCGGCGACACCGTGCGCATGGACGAGGAAGGATTCCTCTACTTCATCGGCCGCCGGGACGAGATGATCAAGACTTCCGGCTACCGGGTGAGTCCCACCGAGATCGAAGAGGTGCTCTACAGCACCCAGCTCGTGGCGGAGGCAGCGGCTTTCGGCGTGGAGCACCCCGTGTTGGGCCAGGCCATCGTGGTGGTGACCGTGCCCAAGGACGGGCACGATGCTACGCCGGAGGCGATCCTCGCCGAGTGCCGGGCGCGGCTTCCCGCCTACATGGTGCCCGCCCACGTGGAGCTTCGACGGGGGGCGCTGCCCCGCAATCCCAACGGCAAGATCGACCGCAAGAGCCTGGCCCAGGAATTCGCCGGGATGTTTAATACGCTCTAGAGCAATAGGATCATGTTTCGATGACGCGACGAGCCTATCTCGGTTGTCTGGGAGATAGGGTGTGCTTGAATGCACCGTCGCGGCCCTTTGGAGGCGTCGCGCCTGTCTGTTTGGCCTGCGTCAGGTTCGCAGTGCTTGGCAAAAAATCTTTAAAGAAGGCAACCGATGAGCGCCCATGAGCATGCTTTCGCCTGTCCTTTCCCCGTCATCGACGATTGTCTCCAAGTGGGGGGCGTGCCCCTCACCCGGCTCACCGAGCGGGTCGGCCGCACCCCCTTCTACGCCTATGACCGCCGCCTCATAAGCGAACGGGTGGCGCTCCTGAGGCGCCATCTGCCGGAGACCGTGCGGCTGCACTACGCCATCAAGGCGAATCCCATGCCGGCGCTGGTGAGCTACATGGCGGGGCTGGTGGACGGGCTCGACGTCGCCTCGGCCGGCGAGCTTCGCGTGGCGCTGGACAGCGGCATGGCGCCCGCCGAAATCAGCTTCGCCGGCCCCGGAAAGCGGGAAGAAGAATTACGCCAGGCGATCGCGGCCGGCATCTTGGTGAACGTGGAGTCGTTCCGGGAGGCCCGGGTGCTCGTCCGCCTCTCGGAGGAGTTGGGGCTCCCCGCCCGGGTGGCGGTGCGGGTCAACCCGGACTTCGAGCTCAAGTCTTCCGGCGCGAAGATGAGCGGCGGCCCCAAGCCCTTCGGTGTCGATGCGGAGAAAGTGCCGGCATTGCTTCATGAGATAGGCGCCCTGGGCCTTGCCTTCGAGGGCTTTCATATCTTCGCTGGCTCCCAGAGCTTGCGCGCCGAAGCCATCGTCGAGACCCAAGTGAAAGCCTACGAGCTGGCTGTCCGCCTGGCCCGGGAGGCTCCTGGGCCGGTCAAAGTGCTCAATATCGGCGGCGGGTTCGGGATCCCCTATTTCCCGGGGGAGCAGCCCTTGGAGCTTGTTCCCATCGGGCGTAACCTCGCCGCTCTGGCCGAACGCTTACGCCGGGACCTGCCGGCGGCCCGCCTGGTGCTGGAACTGGGCCGCTACTTAGTGGGCGAGGCGGGGATCTACGTATGCCGGGTGATCGACCGGAAGGAATCCCGGGGACACGTGTTCCTGGTGACGGACGGTGGGCTCCATCACCACCTCTCCGCCTCCGGCAACTTTGGCCAGGTGATCCGCAAGAATTATCCGGTGGTGGTGGGAAACCGGGTGCGGGGAACGCGACGGGAGACCGTGTCCGTGGTGGGGCCCCTGTGCACACCGCTGGACCTGCTGGCAGACCGGATGGAGCTGGCCGAAGCCCATCCGGGGGATTTGATCGTCATTTTCCAGTCGGGCGCTTACGGGCTCACGGCAAGCCCGACGGCTTTCCTGAGTCATCCGGCGCCTGGGGAGGTCCTCGTTTGAGCCATCGACGGATCTACCGGGAGCAGCCATGTTGACTCCACCGTCAGTGCGGCCCATAGAATGAACTGCAGCCCGCCGACAGAGGAGCTTCTTGATGGTTGAAGGCCTGGAATGGGCGCGGACGATCGCCCGCATGATACTTCCTGCGACCGCCCGTGGATGTTTACGGCATCTGCACAGAGAAGTTGTGTTTCGACGCGCTTTGTATCGGTTTCGACGATTACGAGACTTTAATGATCCGTCGAGGGACATCATCGCCCACCTCATTTATGGCTGGGGCAATGAAAGTTGGTCTGCGCAAGGGGAGTTTTTAGCCGCAATGCTCCGTTACTGCGATAGCGCCGATGGACCGGTTTTGGAATGCGGTTCCGGTCTTTCCACCGTTTTGCTGGGGCTTGCTGCGCAGCGACGAGGCAATACTGTTTGGTCTCTCGAGTATGAGCCCCTTTGGATAAAGCGTGTGGCGGGTGCGCTTGGTCGGTACGGCATTACCTCGGTCAGGCTATGCCAATGCGAGCTGCGTTCTTATGGAACATACGCTTGATACGTTCCGCTGCTGGAACGCATGCCAAACAGGTTTGGGCTGGTCGTTTGCGACAGCCCCCCAGGGGATACGCCCGGCGGGCGTTATGGGATGCTTCCCGTTGTGAGAGCGCGGCTTGACCGCCGATGCGTGATCCTACTGGACGATGTACAAAGGCCTGCCGAGAGAGAGAGAGGTAGCAGGGCGGTGGGCGCAGGAATTGAATGCTGACTGGCATGTCGACGGAGGCGAGAAACCGTTTGCGGTCATTGGGTAAAGATGCATATTCTGTAGTACTAAAAGTACTGTAGTTTAGCTTTTTTCTCTTCTCCGTCTGTATGCTTGCGACGAGGAGTTATGAAAGAAAAATAGAGTCAATTTGGAAAGCTGACGGGGGCGAGCTCATGATGAGGCTGCTACTGTTTTGGTTCCTGCTAACAGCGAAAACAACATGGGCAACAAACGGGCTGTGGGATTGTGGCGATTTGAGCAATGCATATGGTCCATTCGACTACCGCATTGCCACACAACAGCAAAAGCAATTGGTGGAAAGTGCGCATTTTCCTGCAAATGTGGAAGCTCTTTTGAAAGGGCATTCCGGGAAAATAGGGGCAGACATTGACTACACGCTTCGCGCTTTCCCGAATCACCCCAGGGCGCTCATGGCCATGGTGCGGCTTTCCGAGAAAGAAAAGCGCGACCGGCCGGACGGGGCGCGCTATACCGTGGAGTGTTACTTCGACCGGGCATTGCGCTTTGCCCATGACGATCCCAACGTGCGGCTCGTGTACGGGATTTACTTTCTGCGCAAAAACGACGCACGAGCAGCGCTGCGCCAGTTCGAGGAGGCAAAGGCGCTTGGGCTGGAAGACCCGAACCTGGACTATAACTTCGGTTTGGCCTATTTCGAGCTGGGAGATTACGCTAAATCCCAGGAGCATGCGCAGCGTGCCTATGCGCTCGGTTTCCCCTTGACCGGGTTACGTGAGAAGTTGCAGGCGAAAGGACAGTGGAAGTGATTCCGGTCAATGCTTTTCTTTTGAGGCGAAAGTCTGCTCCTTGCCCTTCCGGTCCCCCTTGAGGGCGAACACATGAGCTGGCCGTGCCACGGGTAGGTTCGGGTGTGAATGCTGCATCAAACGGCCACGTGACGCTCGTTCATGAAATAAGCGCATCATTATGGAAACCGATCCCGCCTGGCCTGTAATGGTGTTGGCCCACAACGAAGAAGAGAAGATCGCCGCATGCCTGGACAGTGTCTGCGCAGCCGAGCCGGGGAAAGCACTAGACATCTACGTGATGGCCAACGGCTGCACCGATGGAACGGAGGACATCGTTCGCGAGTATTCTTGCCTCCACCCCGAGGTTCATCTGGTCTCGATCCCGCTGGGCGACAAATGCAACGCGTGGAACGTTTTTATCCATGAGATAGTTCCTGAGCGGTGCCCTGGCCGTGAGGTGTACTTTTTCATGGATGGGGACGCTCGCATACGAGCGGGTTCTCTGTCGGCGTTGGCCGGCGCCCTTCAAGCCGACTCCCATGCCTATGCGGCTTCCGCCGTGCCGGGATCGGGCCGCAGCATGGCCAAGGACCGGCGGGACATTCTGGAGCAACGGGGGTTAGTCGCCAATCTTTACGCCCTGCGCGGTACATTTGTCGAGCGGTTACGGCAATGCGGTGTGCGCCTGCCCCTGAAACTCGAAGGCGACGACGGCCTCTTGGGCGCTCTCATCAAATGGAACCTGGAGCCCCGGGGCGAGTGGGATGATCGATTGATCCATCCCTGCCCGGACGCGGTATTCGACTTTGATCCGGTCCCGGTCGGCAAATTGACGGAATGGCCCAAGTACTGGCGGCGGCTCGTGCGCTACGGACGGCGGCACTTCGAGTTCCAGCTCCTAGGACCCCGGCTGCGGCGCATGGGGCTTGCGGGATTGCCCACCGATATCCAGGAGTTGTACGCGGATGCCGATACCCTAAGGCTGCCTTGGAAAGGCATTTACACGCTCACCCACTTGGTTGCCTTGCGCCAGATGCGCAGAATCGGGCGGATGCGTCAGGCGGCCCGAGTTCCGTCCTAGCCCATCTTGTCAAGCCGCCGTGACTGACTTTTTTCTCCGGTTCGCTCTCGTTACTTTCGCTTCCGCTTCTGCTTTGACCGGCTGGGCGCAGGAACCGGTGCCGCTCTACGACGGCCCGAGCGGGGCGACTTGCGACTATTACAATGCCGCCGCCCGTATCCCTTGGAAAACACGCGGCGGCGATTGGGTCGACGATAAAGGCGTGCCAGATGGCCCCGCGCCTTATGCCGAGCGAATCATAGCCCACGAGACCCGGACTGTTCCGGTGCAATGGGACGTCACCCAACTCGTGCGGCACTGGTTGGAGCAGCCCTCATCCAACCAGGGATTGCTGCTTCAAGCGATACCGGCGAGCCGCTCGGGAGTGGTCAATTTTTATAGCCGGGAAAGCCCTGAGCCTTCGTTTCGACCGAGGCTTTGGGTTACTTTTTCCAGCGGGGAAGAGAAAAATATCATGCCCTCTGCCGACACTTCCTTGCATTGCTCCACCAACAAGTCGCTCGGTACGATGGAGTGGCTGCGCATCGGCGGCGGCTACCGGGCGCTGCTTTATTTCGAAACACGCCAGATTCCAGCCGCCAGCCTTCAGCGGGCGGTGCTGGAGCTCACCAAGCAGGCCGAGGGACAGACCGGCGCCGTGACAGCGGGTGTGTACGAACTGGATGCGCCCACCATCGACCGCAAAGCACCAGCGCGGCCGGGCCTTGCTGAACGCTATCCCAACGATCAAGGCATTGAGCGGGATCCAGCGGTGGTCAAGTTCGAGGGGTTCGAGGGTCGCTCATGGATGAGCGGCTGGGCGATCCAGAAGGAAAGTGTGTTTCAGGTAGTGGAACGGAGCGAAAGCGTGCGCTTCGAGCCGTTCCAGGGAAAAGCCCTGCGCGTGACCATCAGGAAAGGTGGAAACTTGGGGCTCAACATGGAGTACTACTTCGAAAAGGGGAGCGAACCCGAGGAGATCTACTTTCGCTATTACCAGCGTTTTGGCAATAATTGGGCTCCCATCGCTGATGGCGGAAAGATGCCAGGGGTGGCGGGCACCTACGGCATGCAGGGACGTTCCACTGGCACTAACGGCTGGTCTATCCGCAGCGAGTTCCTGCGCAAGCCTGAGCAGGAAAATCCCCTCGCGCGCTACACGATCGCTGCGAGCTACGCCTACCATGCAGATCAGAAAGACCGCTACGGCGATCTCTGGGTATGGTCTCTAGGGCCGCGTGGCTTCCTAGAAAATAATCGCTGGTACGCGATCGAGCACTACGTGAAGATGAATACCCCGGGCCGCAACGACGGGATCTATCGCGTGTGGCTCGACGGCCGGCTCGTGTTCGAGAAGACCGACATCCGCTATCGGGACATTCCCAGGATCAAGATCCAGAAGATCCACGTCAATTACTGGCACGGGGGCATGACCCCCTCGCCCTACGACCAGGACGTGTTCATCGACAACCTGGTGGTCTCGCGCGAGTACGTGGGGCCGATGAGACGATAGTGCCTGAGCTTCCGATGCGTCGATGGGTACGTAGTAAGCACCGGGTTTGGCTTCAGTGCGCTCCTCGCGCTCCAGGTGATCCCGCACGTTTTCGGTGAGCACGCGGTGCTCAAGCTCATGTACGCGGCGCTATTTCGCGCTAGCGCGACCTGGAAGCGGATCGTGATCTCGGGGTTCGAGCTCAAACAACTGGAGAGCCTGCGCCTACACTTGAACCGTGTTCACGCCAAGCGCACCGCGCCCGTCGCAAAGAGTGCATCCCGCTCACGTATTTACAGCAACGCTCGGACTTGACCGTGGTGTTGGTACTAGAGAGCAGAAGACCAAAGAGGCAAATTACAGCGATATGCCTCATCCCTTTTGATAGGAGTATTATATGCACCTTGATCGCTTGCGCGCGGTATTCACAAGCCGCTTTAACTCGACTTGCAGCCGTAGTTAGACAAACCAATTAAATTTGTTTTTATGTCAACGCTATTGCTATTCTATATCGAGAAGCATGCAAGCCGTCTGTCGTGAGATAGCATGCAACCAATTATGGCGGCTCGCTACAAGCGGAGTGTATGGATATGTTTAGGGTTTTGTTGGTAGCGGCTTCCCTATTGACAATGCCCGTATTTGCCCTAGAACGTGACCCCTTTGGTTGCGAGGACATCCGTAGTGGATATGGGCCATTCGATTATCGAACAGCGAGTCCGGAGCAAAAGAAGCTAGTCGAAGGCGCACATTTCACACCAGCAGTGGAATCACTTCTCAGGGGTAACTCATCGGAATATGTAGGTGCGGACATCGATTACACGTTGCGTGCCTTCCCTAATCATCCGAGAGCGCTCATGGCCATGGTCCGGCTGTCTGAAAAAGAGAGGCTGGACCGCCCGCGCGGTGCCACGTATACGCTGGAATGCTATTTCGACCGGGTTATTCGCTTCGCGCCCGATGATCCTATGGTACGCCCCATAAAAGGCATCTATCTATTCCGAAAAGGCGATACGAAGCTAGCGGCTCAGGAAATGGAGGCAGCTCAGGCGATGGGTTTAGATGATCCTAATCTCCACTATAACCTTGGCCTTGTCTATCTGGAATTAGGCAAGGACGAAATGGCGCTCGCACATGCAAAGCGCGCGTATGCTCAAGGCCATCCTCTACCAGCCCTACGCGAAAAGCTCGTGAAAGCCGGGATCTGGAAAGAATAAAACGACAGGCAGACGACGATTCCCTAGCAGGAGAATTTAAAAACGTGCGAAGGCCCACTGGCACTAGCTAGAGAGGAGGTAATTTGACACCGTTCGAATACCTATCATGCTGGTAACTTGTTTGCGCTAAGCCAAGAATTTCATCCTGTCTACAAATCCGCAATAGTAAAAGGTCAACAAGCCACGATTTGCGAGCGCTCCTTCTCCATTCGTGAAAACGTGCGTAGAATCCATTTCGCGCTCTTAAGGTTGAGCCTTGATGGGTCACAATGGCCTGCATATGGTTGTTGGGCGACGCACTGTGGGAGCGGATTCTGGAGCGTCTCCACGAGAACAACTTGCCCGAAAACCGCCAGGATTAGCTGCCCGTTCCCACGCGCGAGATATTCGAGGCAGTGCTTTGTATGCTGAAAACTGGCGCACAGTGGTGCAGATCTCGCAACACTACCAGAACTACAAACGGCCCAGCGGCGGTATGGAGCGCTAATGCAAGGAAGAGGTGCGCCGCAGATCATAACTAATTTTGCAGACTCTCTGCGCGAGCAAGGCGTGGAGATGGTTGTCCCACAGCGGTCAAAGCTTCACAAGCGAAAGACATGGCGCTATGTGAACGGTGCCGCTATGTGTGGCGCCAAATAGTCGAGCGCCTTCTTGCCCGGATGCAGTGGGAACAACGCCTGCTAGTGCGCTGGGGGCATGACCCGCGCAATTTCCTCGATTTCATTTAACCGGTTGCGCCGTAGATACTGCTAAAGGGACCTTAAGGTAGCTTCCAATAAGCAAAATTGATAATGCTGTATTGCGCTAGGTATTTCTCTTAGTGAGTAGCTACAGCCCTTTATCACCAAGAGTTTATCGTTGGCTTAAGACAACACGGTCTTGGAGCTACGATAGCAAGATCAAATGCTTTGTAAGCTTGCCGCAACTGACAAGAAGTTCAAGTGGTCAATCGCGCTCAATTATGTAGCGATCCTTGTGGCTTTCCTGCTCCTTTGGTTGCCCGAGATTCAGCACTATTGGGTCAGCCCAAAAGCTCCGAGCGAGGATGTCATTAGCGCCTTGAGGCAGGCACCTAGCAAACAGACCCTGGAAACCCTCGCCTCGATTTCTTTGGAGGTCCCGACTGGCATCGAACGAAACGACGTTGTCAATGCCGCCGAGGAACTATTGTCAGGTAGACTACAACTTCGCCGGTTTGAACCGGTACAGGTAACTGTGCCGTTTACGAAGGCAAACCTAAACAAGGGCTTGCCTACGATGCGCCTACATATTGCAAGTTTGGTTAGTTTGCGCATTTTGCTTCGCGCGTATCATACGACAGCACAAGAAAAATTCTATACCGCTGCACGAGATGAATTGTTGGCATTTGCTGCCTTTGAACGTAGACAAATATTGCCGGAGGGCATGTTATGGAATGATCACGCGATAGCTAGTCGTATCTCCCCCATCATCGATTTCTGGGCCATATACCGAGAACGACATGATTTCGATGTGAGGGTGTCGCGCGAGATCCTCCTTCTTGTCACGCGAAGCGCGGAATTCCTAGCTCGGGATGATCACTTTACTTATCGCACCAATCATGGGGTTATGCAGAGCATCGCGCTTCTGCAGATCTCTGCGGCATTTCCGCAACTTCCCGGAGCGCAGAGGTATCGAGCAACGGGATGCTCAAGACTGGTTGACCAAATGGAGTACTACATTAGTCCCGAGGGGATTACTCTGGAGCACTCCGCTGAGTACCATGAGCTGGGCAGGTACTTGCTCGGTACAGCGATATCGTTGTTCGAGTTAAATGGCTGCATTATCCCTAGTGCTTGGAAAGGTAAGCTTGCGCTTGCGGAGGAATTCTCGCGCCTGCTGTGGCGTCCTGATGGCACTTTACCAGTTTTTGGAGATACTCATTATATCCCGCCCAGTCGCCCTGATTTGCAAACATCATTTTTTTCCTTCACTAGCGGCTTCAAGCCGTGGGGAAAGAGTTATGGTAGCCCAGGAATGAAAGCGGTTTTTTTCCCGGTTTCGGGATATAGCATTTGGTGGCATGGTTCATATATATCAGGTTCGTACGAAGATGTGAGCCAAACTGTCATTGCTTGGTCTCACTACCCGTCTCGTGCGCACAAACATGCGGACGAGATGAGCTTGCTTATTTGGTCAGGAGGGCAAACTTGGGTCACAGGGACAGGGTATTGGCCTTACGGCCTGCCGGGACGTAACTCTGTGGAAGGGTGGCGCGGGTCGAACGCCCCACATTTTAGAGGAGAGGCCACGAACAACCCACGGAAGACAGAGATTCTAGGATTTGTGGAAAAAGGGGCGGTACGCGCGATAGACATCAGGCGCACGCTAAGTGAGGGTAGCAACTCGCTGCGGCGTCAAATCTTTGAAATCGATGGAAGGCATTGGGTTATCGTAGATTCAGCCAATGAACTTAACCGTATAGCTGAAACCCTTTGGACGTTCGGACCAGAGATTAATTTGAAGGGGTTGAGTCGTAACGCCTTTTTACTGAGTAGCCCGATCACCAACAAAACGATGCTTGTTTCACTACTCGGTAATTCTGATCCAACCATCTTTGTTCATCGAGCCAGTATAGAGCCCTTCGGTGGTTGGGTAGTCGTGGACGGTAAACCAACAGAAGCTCCCGCCATTGAGGTTCGTCAGCCCTCCAATGGTTCCATTGCAATGACCGTGTTCTCCTTGTTGGAATCTCGGTCCGGTGTTGTCCTGGTATCTCAACCTACTGCTTGGTTTCACGATGCCAATTTTTGGCAGGTCAACATACCAACCCAGTCCGGCTTCATTGTCTTAACCAGAAAAGGCATGGACGTAACAGTGACAAAGCCTGGTGCATCGTACGCTAGCTTTTCGATGAAAGCAGTTTCTACACCAGTTGCAGCAAAGGAAAAAATAATCGAAAAGTATTACGAAGTCGCCGAGAAATTTCCTCGTTTCAAGAGCTTAATTACATACAGGAATCGGGCAAGCTGGCTATATCTTTTTGCGATTGTGGGTCAGGAGCTTTTGTTCCTAACATTCAGGCGATGGATACCGCTCCGATGGAGACCAAGGCTGAGAAGCGTTGCTAGTGTATTGTGGGTAGGAGGTGGGATCGCCGTCGCCGAATGGTATTTCGATGTCTAAAAATATTAAGGAGATGGATGGCCAGTGCGTTGGTGATATACGTCTCTTAGGTCAACATTTTCTGTGAAATGTTTATTTCCCTGCCTGGCGGATGCTACAACCATACCGCGTGTGGCTCGACGGCCGGCTCGTGTTCGAGAAGACCGACATCCGCTATCGGGACATTCCCAGGATCAAGATCCAGAAGATCCACGTCAATTACTGGCACGGGGGCATGACCCCCTCGCCCTACGACCAGGACGTGTTCATCGACAACCTGGTGGTCTCGCGCGAGTACGTGGGGCCGATGAGACGATAGTGCCTGAGCTTCCGATGCGTCGATGGGTACGTAGTAAGCACCGGGTTTGGCTTCAGTGCGCTCCTCGCGCTCCAGGTGATGGCGCGGTCTCGCGACCGCTCAGCCCAGAAAGCGCAGGATGTCGATAGCGGTTTCGGGAAAGGCCCGCAGGATGTGGGCTTCCTCCGTCACCAGTGGGACGCCCAGTCGCTGGGCCAGGGCGACGAATTCACAGTCGTATGCGGTGCAAGCAGTGGCATGGGCAAGGCCAAGCACGGTTTCCCCGTCTGGCTCGGTATCGGGAACTCGCACCAAGGCTTCCGCCTCCCACCAGTAAGCAAGCGCAGCGGCGAGGCCGAGCTTGCGGCGCCGCATTAAACCGCAAAGGATATTTCGGAACTCGGAACGCCAAAGGGCGGGCGCGATCCATTCCGGATCTTGGCGGTAGGCCTGCTCCGCGGCTTTCCGCATGGGGTTGTCCCACAGCAGATACGCCACAAGATTCGTATCCGCTACGATCAAGGACGTCCTTCCTTCTTTGCGGTATCGATTGCCCTGCGGGTGGTGCGCACGGGATAGCGCTCACGCAAGTCCCGCAGCCGCGCAAGGGTCTCCTCCACCGTCGGGCGCGGCGGCGTGAGGCTCGCTTCCAGCCGTGCGATGATTTCCCCGTTCAAGCTACGGTGATGTTGTGCTGCGCTTTCTTTGAGCTGACGGTAGAGTTCCTCCGGAATGTTTTTAACCGTGATGGTAGCCATTGCACCTTCCTTGTATGACACCAATTTGGAACCATAATGAAACCATCTTGAGGCGTCAAGCGGTAGGCTGATGCGGGCGTCGAGGCACAAAAGGTTTCTGCGGACCGTGGCCGTCCTCGTGGGGTGGAGTCTCGTGGTGCTGCGCGCGCCCTCGATGGCTGCCGAGTACATCGCGCGCCCAGACAACTATCTGGCTATCCTCAAGCGGCTCGCACCGGGTGATACCCTCTGGCTCGCGCCGGGGACCTATCGCCACGGTCTTCCGATCCACGGGTTGCAAGGGACCGAAAAAGCACCCATCGTGATCTCGGGAATCCCCAGCCAGGATCGGCCGGTGTTTCTCGCCCGCCGGGGTGCCAATACCGTGAGCCTGATCGATGCCGCCCACATCGTCGTGCGCAGCCTGGTGCTAGACGGGGGAAACCTCATCGCCGACGGGGTCAAGGCCGAAGGGCACGCAGAGTTCGCCCACCACATCACCCTGGAAAACCTCCTGATCGTCAATCATGGGATCGATCAATCCGTCGTGGGCATTTCCACCAAGTGCCCCGCCTGGGGATGGGTGATCCGGGGCAACGTGATCCTGGGGGCGGGCACCGGGCTCTATCTCGGCAACTCCGATGGCCGTGCCCCTTTCGTCTCCGGGTTGATCGAACACAACGTGGTGCGCGACACGATTGGGTATAACTTGCAGATCAAGCACCAGATCGAGCGCCCGCCGCTTGCTGGCATGCCCACTGGAGACAGCCAGACCGTCATCCGCCACAACGTGTTCAGCAAGGCGAACAACGCTTCCACCGGCCCCATGGCGCGCCCGAACCTCCTGGTGGGGCACTGGCCGCTTGAAGGTCCCGGGGCCAACGACCGGTACCTGATCTACGGTAATTTTTTCTACGACAACCCTTCCGGCGAACCTCTGTTCCAGGGCGAGGGCAACGTCGCTTTGTACAACAATGCCTTCGTCAACCCTTCCGGTTCGGCCATCCTCATTCAGCCCCACCGGGGCGTGCCGCGGGAGATTCGAGTTTTCAACAACACCGTGGTTGCCCGGGATGCGGGCATCATCATTCGCGGGGTCGCGTCGGGCCATCAGCCCGTGGTGGCGGCAAACGCGGTGTTCGCGGGGGAGCCCTTCCTCGGCCTGGACGGGGCAGGCAATCTGGGCCTGCCCTACGCCGAAGCGGCGCAGCATATGCGGGCGCCCTTCGCTGCTCCCCCGCAACTGGACGTCTCGCCCCGGGGCGTGTTGCGGGTGTCCTCGGTCCTGTTGCCCGAACCCCTCCGGCGCTTGCCGGGGGCGGCCGCGGATTACGATGGGCATGCCCGGGGAGCAGAAGACGTCGGGGCTTTCGCTTACCGGCCCCGGGGCAGGCCTCTCGCCCTGGAGGGGGGGCCGGACCGGTCTTTACACCGAGCGGCGGATCGGTGAGCCCTGGGTCTGTCGCCACCTCCCGACGCGGGGAAGCGGAGGTGCCCGGCTCCGTGCTTGCGCCCATCCCAGCCCCGGGGGCTCGCTTCCCTAGGGCGCGTGTCGGCTGCGCTCAATGGGCCCTAACACGGCTGATCGGGCGCGGTTCGCTTACCGCTCAACGCACCCGACGGTTTACCTTTACCGCTTTCGAAGGGCGGGCGCGGTAAAGTGCGCCTCGGCGCATCGCTCGGAGCCGCTCTTGCGCGCGGGCAGCCGCTTCGGCCTGTCGGCCGAAGCGAGGAGAATGGATCTCGAGGTTTGCCGTGCCTACCAGGGGGCACGCGTTTCACTGCGGCGCTGGCACCTGTCCCCTGGAAAGAGGGCGTGCCAACGGTCCGGAGATGGCTGCCGAGTTTTTGCACAGGACGTGTGGGGGCCCGTGAAGGCAGATGGGATGTCAAAAAACTTAACATTCCCCTCGACCGAAAACCCGCTCAGTTCATCAGGATTGGCTATACTTGGGCTTGTTCAAGGTGTTGGCGTTCAGCTCGTCCACGCGGTACATAATTTGCTTGTCTCCCGCGATTGGATCCACGCCGTTCCAGCCCAGGATCATGGACCACGAACCGATCGAAAAGAGCCGCCGCAGCCTCCTGAAAGGAGCGATTGCCGCGCCGCTGGTGTTGACGGTGCGTCCCGCCTCGGCCGTCGCGGTGGGGAGCGCCGCCGCGTGTGTAGAAAACGATGCCCTCAAGGCCACGAGCTATAGCACCAAGCCCGTGGAGATATCGGCCATAGACGCAGACGAGTGGATGCGGGTCAGGCTCTACGTCTATTACCTGTACAAAAACCCGCGCAAGAAGATTCCCGGCCTGTACTACATTGGCACCGACAACACCCGTTTCTGGCGATTGGTGGACCAGGGCGGCGGAAAGTTTGGCGCCGAGCTCACCGAATACACGGTTTTCAACGTCCATCGCTACGAAAAGGCTCCTGGAAACTACTACGCCCTCTCTTACGTGGACGGTGAGGGAACCGACATTCGGCAGGTGGGCTATGCGTGGGAGCCCAATGGGGGCACGCCCATCACTACCTCTTGCTGGGCCTCGGTTTCTCCCATCAAGGTCTGAAGCCCCTTGCGCATGTGGTCACCCAGCGGGACGGTCCCCCCATCGCTTCCGGCCCGCCCCGGCGCTGGAGCTTGCGTAATCGGGAGGGATTGCGGATCTTCCGCGAGGGGGGCGAAGCCCTGGTGTTCAATCCCCTGTCCTGGCAGACCCATTACCTCAATGAGACGGCGCTGCGGGTCCTGGACGCCTTGACTTCGGGGCCCCGGCCCCTGGAAGAGCTGGTGGCCGCCGCCCTCGAGGGCGCTGCTCCCGCCGATGCCCACTGGCAGTCCCGGGTCTTGCTCCTTCTGGATGAGCTGGAACGCATGGGGCTCGTGATTCGTGCCGATGAATGAAACCCTCGCGAGCCAGCTCCACGAGGCCCTCGTCTCCCGCCTGCGCACGACGGGCCTGGGGCTGGACTTCGGCCTGGTGCGGGCACGGGTGCGTTCCGACGTACCCGCCCTCCCCGGTCTGCTGAAGCGGCTCTACGGGGCTTTCCCGGTACTGCCTGCCGAGGGCTTCTTCGACCTGACCGTGGGGCTCTACCGGCAACGGGGCCTGCGGCGCCTGGTGCGTCCCCAGGTGGTGTTCCAGGCGGACGGATCGGTCCCCTTCCAGCCCTTTCCCGCCGATACCCATCTGCCCTTGCTGGAATGGGGCATGAACTGGTGCATCGCCCAGCGCTGCCACCGTTATCTGTTGCTCCACGCGGGCGTGGTGGAACGGGAGGGTCGGGCCGTGGTGCTCCCGGCCCATCCGGGCTCCGGTAAAAGCACCCTGACCGCAGGGCTTGCCTGCCGGGGGTATCGCTTGCTCTCCGACGAATTCGGCGTCGTGGATCTCGAATCCGGGCGGCTGCTGCCCTTGCTGCGACCCATCGCGTTGAAGAACGCTTCCATCGGCGTGATCCGTCGCTTCGCCCCCCAAGCCGTGTTGGGGCCGGAATTCCCCAAAACCCGCAAGGGAACCGTGGCCCATCTCGCGCCGACGCCCGAAAGCGTCGCGCAACGGCACCTGGCCGCTCAACCAGTTCTGATTGTCTTCCCCAAATACGTGCCGGGTTCTTCCGTGACGGTGGAGCGCGTGTCCGCCCTCCGCGCCTTCGTCAAGCTGTCGGGCAACGCGTTCAATTACGAAACCCTGGGCCCGGCCGCCTTCGACGCGGTGGCCCGGCTCACCCGGGCGTGCGAAGCGTATCGGCTCCAGTACGGCGACCTGGAGGAGGCGGTCTGCGCCGTGGGCCGACTGATGGAGGGAGCGCCATGGATCGAAGAGCGCGGGGGTACGCTCGGGGAGCGGGCGGATGTGGCCGGATAGGGTGGCAGAGAAGAGGGCCTGCTCCTTTGTTTGCCTCTTGCCCCTGTTGAGGTGAAGGAAAACAACTTGATTTGAGTCGCGAGCCCCCATGACCTTGCCTGCCGCGGTGACTTCTCTTTTCCACGTGCTCGCTCACCCTGAGTCGGCGTCTCGACTGGACCTTGCCGCCTGGGACGGGGTGGTGCGAGCCGGACGCACCGCCCGGCTGCTTGCTACCCTGCGGGCACGGCTGGAGAGGGCAGGCATGCTGGAGGCCGTGCCGGCACCGGTGCGCAATCACTTGGATTCAGACGCGGCCCTCGCCCGGTTTCAACGCCAGGCCGTCCTGTGGACCCTTGCCCGCGTGGAGGCTGCCCTGGAAGGCCTCGAGGCCCCCAAGGTGCTCCTCAAGGGCGCCGCGTACCTGGTCCAAGGCTTGCCCTGCGCGGAAGGGCGACTGGTGGGAGACGTGGACCTGCTGGTCCCCCGGACAGCGCTGCCTGAGGTGGAAGCCCGGCTGAGAGAGGAGGGATGGCAATCGAAATCCCTCGATCCCCACGATGAGCGCTACTACCGGGCCTGGACCCACGAACTGCCGCCCTTGCGGCATCCCGACCACGCCCTGGAGCTGGACGTACACCACACGATTCTGCCGCCCTTGGGGAAGCTGCGGCCGGCGCCGGAACGCTTGCTGGCGGTCTCCCGCCCGGTCGCGGGCAGCCCCTGGCGGGTGTTGGCACCCGCCGATCAGGTACTCCACGCGGCCGCCCACCTGTTCCACGACTCCGATTGTGGCAACCGCTTGCGGGACTTGGTCGACCTGGATAGCCTGGTGCGCGGCTTCGGGGCCGAGCCCGGATTTTGGGAGGCGCTGCAGGAGCGCGCTCACGTGTTGGGGCTGGGCCGCCCCCTCTGGTACGGGCTCCATTTCGCCAGCCGGTTCTTCAGCACGCCAATGCCCCCGGCGTTTGCTGGGCAGATCCGCGGCGCCGTGCCGCCCGCGCCGGTGAGGTGGCTCATGACGCCGCTCATCGCCTCGGTGCTCCCGCCCCCCGATCCGGATCGCCTTCCCGGCCCGGGTCGCCGCCTGGCCCGAAGGCTCTTGCTCGCTCGCGCCACCTGGCTCAAGCTGCCCCTGGGCTTGCTGGTGCAGCATCTGTTCGTCAAGGCGCGCCGGTCGGCCGCCGAAACCGTAAACGTCCCATGACGCAGGCTTTGATTTACGGCTGGGTAGATTTTTCCGGCGTACCGCCGGGGGCGACGCCCCGCGCCGATCGACACGTCCTAGGCAGCACGGCTCGACGCTGGGCGGCGCCGGGCGTGGAGGTGGTGGTGGATGCCTCTGCCGATGTGGTGGCTCAAGACGGCGTCATGGTCTTGACCTGGGGGCGACCCCGGTTCGATGCCGAGGACGCTACCGGGGCGATGGAGCCCTCTTTGGCCCGGCGGTGGTTGCGCTTATACCGCATCCACGGCGCTGGAGTGGCGCCACAGGTCAAAGGCCCGTACGCGGTGGCGATCCTGGATTTTGTCCAGGGGCGTGGCGTGCTGGCCGTGGACCGCTTCGCCCGCGAGAGCCTGTGTTACGCCCGGGAAGGAGCGCGGCTCGCCTTTTCGAACCGTGCCGACCGGGTGCCCCTCGTTCGTGCCCCGGCACTGGATCCGCAGGCCCTGTTCGATTACCTCTACTTCCACATGATTCCCGCGCCCCGAACGGTGTTTCGGGGTGTCGCGCGCCTGCCGGCGGGGCATGCGTTGGAAGCGAACCGGGAGGGCGTGCGCCTGCAACGCTACTGGGTACCTCGCTTCGAAGAGGAGCAAGCGGTGCCGTTCCCATCCCTGGCGGAAGAGTTCCGGCGGCTGGTGCGGGAAGCGGTGGCCCGGGAAGCCGATGGCGCGTCCGTGGGCTGTTTCCTGAGCGGGGGCACCGACAGCTCCACCGTGGCCGGTATGTTGCAGGCAGTGACGGGGCGTCCGGCCAGGAGTTTTTCCATCGGCTTCGACGCCGCAGGCTACGACGAAATGGCTTACGCCCGCCTCGCCGCGCGGCACTTCGGCGCGGAGCACCACGAGCACTACCTCACGCCCGAGGAGCTGGTGGCAGGCATCCCGCGAGTGGCGGCCCATTACGACCAGCCCTTCGGCAACTCCTCGGTGCTGCCTGCCTATTGCTGCGCCCGCCTGGCGGCGTCCGCAGGGGTCGAAAAGATGCTGGCGGGCGATGGCGGCGACGAGCTGTTCGGTGGCAATGCCCGTTACGCCACTCAAAAGCTCTTCGCTCTCTATGAAGCGATTCCAGCGCCGCTGCGCCGCCACCTCATCGAGCCCCTGCTGCTCGACTCGACCGCCCTCGTGCGTCTTCCCTTCGTGCGCAAGGCCGCCGCCTACGTGCGCCACGCTCGGCTTCCCATGCCCGATCGGCTGGAAACGTACAATCTCCTCGCGCGGCTGGGGGCCGAGCATCTGCTCACGGCGGATTTTCTGGCCTCCGTCGATCGAATGGCGCCCCTTGCTCAGCAGAGAACGGTCTACGGCGCTTCCAGCGCCCGCGCCCTGGTGAACCGCATGCTGGAGTACGACTGGAAATACACCCTGGCAGACAACGACTTGCCCAAGGTGTTGGGGGCCACGACGCTCGCCGGCGTGCAGGTGGCCTTCCCCTTCTTGTCGGAAGAGCTCGTGGATTTTTCCCTGCGCCTGCCGCCCCGCCTCAAGGTGCGGGGCCTAAAGCTGCGCTACTTTTTCAAGGAAGCATTGCGCGGTTTCCTGCCGGAGGCCATCCTGCGCAAGAAAAAGCACGGCTTCGGTCTTCCCTTCGGAGTGTGGGCGCTGCGGCACCCGGGCCTTCGGGACCTGGCCCACGCGAGCCTCGACGCCCTGGGAGGGCGCGGCCTCGTGCGAAAAGAGTTTTTGCAGGCGCTGGTTCGGTTCCATCTGCCTCAACATCCCGGGTACTACGGCGAAATGGTGTGGATCCTCATGATGTTGGAGCAATGGTTCCAGGCCCGGGAACGGCGGGCGCGCGCCGAACGTCCGGCGGCGGGCGGCGGTGCGTAATCGTGGGCCTTCCTGAAAAACGGCGTTGCCGTGGAGGCGCCTCTGTACTCCATTCCTGGGAGGCTTTTGAGCGCTTTCCGTGCTGCGCCGCCCCGCGGGGCGGCGCAAGCCGCAGGGTGCCGTGGGGCGGCTCTCGCGCACCACACTCTAGACGCGGCTCGCTGGCGGTGCGTGTTTCGGCTGCGCTCAACGCACCCTACAGAAAAGGGGTCGCGGGCTTCCGTCGTAGGGGCGCGCTTCAGGCCTAGATCGTAGGTGCGCCTTGTGGCGCACTGCTCCGAGGTTTCCTTTTCGCGGCGCCGGTGCGTCGTCCTTCTCGCAACGCACCCGTCGTAGGGTGCGCTTCAGCGCACCGCTCAGGCGAGTTCCAGCCCTACCCCAGACGCGCTTTTTTTATTAGGTCGGCTTCTCGGCCCTCACCAGAAAGGCGTGGCTCACGGCCAACCCCAGTGGCGGAATCCAGCGCAGGAGGAACCGGATGACCGGATGCTCCACGGCGGCCTGCCAGCGCTGCCATCGCGCCGGCAGGATGGGCATCCAATGGAGCCGCACATTCTCGAATCCCGCCTCCCGAAGCGTACGCCGCAAAGTCCAGGGGGACTCGTAGCGCAGATGCATGGGCTTGCCTTGGGCGAGGCGCTTGAGCCGTGCCCACAGGTTCGCCAGGCACCAGCCGTTCAAGGCGTCGATCCACACCGCACCGCCGGGGCGCACGGCACGGGCGAGCTCGTGCACCGCGGGTGTCGAGGCGGAGAGGGCCTGCAGCACGCCCAGGCACAGGGCGCCGTCGAACTGGGCTGTCCGGAAGGGAAGCCGCCTCACGTCCGAGACCACCCAGGCGCAGTGGGCGCCGTTGCTGCGAGCGCGGGCCTTGCGGATGGTGAGAGGAGAATAATCCACTGCCACCACCTGGGCGCCTTCGCTGGCAAGGAGCCGAGAATAGGTGCCGGCGCCACATCCGGCGTCGAGCCACAGGGTCTCGGGCGTCAAGCCCTCCCAGCAGGCGAGGAAGTGGCGTAACCGCGCCTCCAGACCGCTTACGCTCCAGCCGGCGATTCCCGCGTCGTCGTCCCGCAGCGCGGCGAATTCCTCGAAACGCCGGCGCCAGGCGGATTCGAAGGGGATCGGTGTGCGCGGGGAGCGGCTAGGGGCTTCGGGTGTTTTTGGAGACATGCGAGGGCGGCGAAACGGCGGCGGAGGGCGACCACACCCGCGGGGCAGACTCTGGTGCTGGACTCACTTCCTGGGACACCACCCTGTGGGTCAGTGCCAGCATCACCGCCAGGAGATAGGGATAGTCCCAATAGGCAAGGCCCAAAAACGATCCGCCGACGAAATAGCCCACCAGGCTCACCTGGATCATCGCCGCCAGCTCACCGGCCCAGCGCAAGTCGTCGCGACCCTTGGAGGCCCGGATGATCTTGGAAGCGGTACGCCAGGTGAACCACCAGAAGAGGATAAAGAGGGCGAGCCCGACGTAGCCATGCTCACCGAGCACGCCGAACCAGATGCTGTGGGAGTCCTGGAAACGCTCCGGTTCCGGCGCCCAGCGCTCGAAGGCGCTGGGGGTAAAGACCCGGAAGCCACCACCGGTGATGGGCCGGTCCTGGGCGAGGTTCCAGGCGAAGGCCCAGGCGTTGAGCCGCCCCAGGGCAGAGGAATCCTCCTGGTAGGTGGCGATGGTGCCCATGCGCTCGAACCACTGCTGCGGCATCACGCTCAAGCCGAGGAGCAGGACCGGTGGCAGCAGGAGCAGCAGAAGCGCTTTTTTACGGCTCTTGAGCCAGAGGAAAAACACCATGGCGACGATGGCTAGAAGCCCCCCGCGGGAATAGGAGCCAATGACTGCGACGGCGCACGGACCCAGGGCGCCGTACAGAGCCCAGCGCAGCCATCGCTGCTCGGCCTGCTGGGCCATGTAGAACAGAAGGGGCGCCACCATGGTGATGGCGAGCGCAATTTCTGTGTTGCCTGAGATATAGCTTCCAGCGGGACCCAGCACCATACCGGTGCCGCCGGTGCGCAGCGTGAAAAGACCGCCCTTGACCCCGTAGAAGGCGATGGAAAGCACCACGACCCGCACGAGCCACAGAATGCGCTCCTTGTCCTGCATGATGAAGAGGGTGAGCAGCACGCCGAGCTGGACCTTGAGGAATTTCTGCAACTGATCCACCGCGGAGTCTGGGTACAGCGCGAAAATCGTCGTGATGCACACCCAGGCGATGAACGCGAGGAGCGTCACCGTCAAGGCCGAGACGGGGAAGCGCTTCTTCTCGGGAGAAAGCAAAAAAGCGATGCCGGTGGTGAGCCCCACTACCTGGGCAAAGGGAAGATCCCGGGCGAAACTCCAGGCGGACCGGTGAGGGTTCATGAGCCCGATCCAGTGCCACAGCAGCACGCCGATCCATGGGCGCTTGAAGACGAAGACGAGCGCGCCGAAGATGAATGCTGTCAGGACGAGGTCGCGTAGGGGCATGGTCACGGGATCGAATGCTGAGCGTCCAGGGGAGATTCCTGGATCCTATTCACCACAT
>NZ_DAIRTR010000043.1:0-21710 GCF_036803785.1 Pelomicrobium sp.
CCCCTCCGCGCCCTCATCCTCACCCCTACCCGGGAGCTTGCGGCCCAAGTAGAGGAAAGCGTGCGCCTCTACGGCGCTCGCCTGCCCCTGCGCTGTGCCGTGATTTATGGCGGGGTGGACATCGATCCCCAGATCGAGGCGTTGCGCCGAGGCGTGGAGATCCTGGTGGCAACGCCGGGGCGACTCCTGGACCACATCCACCAGCGTACGGTCAATCTTTCCCAAGTGGCGATTCTGGTACTGGACGAAGCGGACCGGATGCTGGACATGGGTTTTCTGCCTGACATTCGCCGCATTCTAGGGCTGTTGCCCCCCCGACGGCAGAATCTGCTGTTCTCGGCCACTTTTTCCGAGGACGTGGTGCGGCTCGCTTCTTCTTTCCTGACGGATCCGGTACGAGTACAGGTTGCGCCGCGCAATGCGCCCGCCGACTTGGTGAATCAAGCGGTCATTCCCGTGACCTCTGCCCACAAGCGGGCGCTGCTCAAGTCTCTCTTAGAAGCCCGGGGCATGCGTCAAGCACTGGTCTTCGTCAACACAAAAATCGGGGCCGATCGGCTGGCCCGCGCCCTGGAGCGGGAAGGCGTTCGAGCGGTCGCGCTCCACAGCGACCGCACCCAGGTCCAGCGGGAACAGGCGCTGGCGGACTTCAAGGCGGGGAAGGTTCGGGTGCTGGTCGCCACCGATATCGCTGGCCGAGGGCTCGATATCGAGGAGCTTCCCTACGTGGTGAACTTCGAGCTGCCCCATCACCCGGAGGATTACGTCCATCGCATCGGCCGCACCGGACGGGCGGGGATGGTCGGGGACGCTTATTCCCTGGTGGCGCCGGAGGAAGAAAAATACCTTTCTGCGATCGAGCGCTTGCTCAAGCGGTCGATCCCTCGGGAAACCTTCCCGGCGTTCGCCTGCGGCGGACGGACGGCCTCGGGTGGCCATCTCCCCTCTCAGGAACGTACCGCCCGCGACCCGCGGCAAGAAGGCCGAGCGGGGAAGGCCAAGATGGGGCCGCTTCCCGCTTTGGCCGCCGGGGCGCTTTCCGCTAGGAACACGGCCGGAGCGCTCCCCCTTGCCCCCCATGGGCAACGGCGACGGCGGGTAGAGCGACCGGTTCCCGCCCTGCTTGGCGGAATGCCGGCCAAGAAGGCGTGAGGGCCCTCGCTCAGGCAGTGAGTCGTGCCAGCGCGGCGCGCATCGGCGCGGGGAGGGGCACCGGTCGCCGGTGCACGCGATCTACGTAGACGTGGATGAAATGGCCCTGGGCGCACGCGAGGGGCTCGTCGTTGCGAAAGATACCCACTTCGTAGTGCACGCTGCTTCTGCCCAAGTGGGCGACCCGCAGACCGGCATGCACCGTATCGGGAAACGCCACCGGGCGGAAGTAACGGCACTGGGTTTCCACCACCAGCCCGATCACTGGGCTCGAGGCGATGTTCAGCAGGCCGGCATCGATGAGATAGCGGTTCACCGCCGTATCGAAATAGGCGTAGTAAACCACGTTGTTCACGTGCCCGTAGGCGTCGTTGTCCATCCAGCGGGTGGTAATTTCCAGGAAGTGCCGGTAGTGATCCCGGCTGTGGCGGTCACTCTGCGTCAAAAGATCTCCTCCACGCTCCCGTCAGGGGAGGTCGGGGAACGTCCCCATCGTCTCATCTGCCGGTTGGATTGCGCGTCCGTCTTTTCGAGATGTCCTGCGGGCATCCACTGCCGCCCGCCTTGGCCGGGATCAGGCGAAGACGTCGATCCCTGGCGCCCCGGCCTGCAGCTGGCCGATGGTTCGCGCCGTGGCGAAACCATTCTGGTGAAAGAGCGCGAGCACCTGCTCTTCCCTCTGAGGATCGCAGGCCACCAAAAGACCGCCGCTCGTCTGAGGGTCGGTAAGAAGTTTCTGCCCCCACTCGGGCAAACCTGGGGGCAAGGCCACCGCGTCGCCATAGCTCGCCCAGTTACGGGCGGAGGCGCCGGTTGCATAGCCCTGACGCAGAAGTTCCAAGGCGGTGCTGAGCACTGGCAGGCGGGCGAACTGGATGTGGGCCCGAAGCCGCGAGCCGCGGCAGATCTCCAGCAGATGGCCCAGCAGCCCGAACCCGGTGACGTCGGTCATGGCATGTACTTCGGGTAGCTCGGCCAAGGCTGCTCCTACCGTGTTGAGGCGGGTGGTAGTGGCGATCATTTCCCGATAGCCTTCCGCGGAAAGCTGGCCCTTCTTGAGGGCCGCGCTCAGGATGCCAACCCCCAGGGGCTTGCCCAGGATCAGGACGTCGCCAGGGCGGGCAGCGTCGTTACGCTTGACTCGCTCGGGATGCACCAACCCCAAGGCCACGAGTCCGTAGATGGGCTCCGGCGCGTCGATGGAGTGCCCTCCCGCGATGGGGATGCCGGCTTCTTGGCATGTGGAAGCCCCCCCTTCGAGAATTTGCTGGATCACGGCGACGGGGAGCCGGTCGATCGGCATGCCCACCACCGCCAAGGCCAGAATCGGCCGCCCGCCCATGGCGTAGACGTCCGAGAGGGCATTGGTGGCGGCGATCCGCCCGAAGTCGAAGGGGTCATCCACGATGGGCATGAAGAAGTCGGTGGTGGCTACCAGTGCCTGTTCGGCGTTCAGGCGATAAACGGCTGCATCGTCGCTCGACTCAGCGCCCACCAGGAGATCGGGAGGGGAGATGCCCAGGGGCGAGCGGGACAGGATCTCGGCCAAGACGGACGGCGAAATCTTGCAACCGCAGCCGCCGCCGTGGGAATACTGAGTGAGCCGAATGGAGCCCGGATCGGTCAAATCGTTCATGGGGAACAGGGCGTTCGGTTGGGAATCGAAAAAACGGTAGACTAAGCGGCCGTCGGGCATGCTTGACTGTCCGCCACGCACGATCCACGTTACGCTCGCATGCCCTGCTGACATTCAATGAGTACCGCGCGTCTGAAGGGAGTTACCGTAACACACCTGGCCGAGTTTGACGAGATCATCGACGTGCGCTCCCCCACCGAGTACCGGGAGGACCACGTGCCCGGAGCCCTCAATCTGCCGGTGCTGGACGACGCGCAACGGGCACGCGTCGGCACGCTATACAAGCAAGTTTCGGCTTTCGAGGCGAAGAAAGTGGGGGCTGCGCTGGTTTCTCGTAACGTGGCGCACCACATCGAGACGGTCCTGCAGGATCGCCCCCGCCATTGGCGCCCCCTCGTCTATTGCTGGCGCGGCGGCCAGCGCAGCGCCGCGCTGGTGCACGTGCTGCGGGAGATCGGCTGGCGGGCGGAACGGCTGGAAGGCGGCTATAAAGCCTACCGGCGTCAGGTGCTGGCCGACCTGGAGCGCCTGCCCGGCGCCTTCCGCTGGCGCGTGGTGTGCGGCCCCACCGGCTCAGGCAAAACGCGGCTGCTCAAAGCCCTTGCCCGCGGCGGTGCCCAGGTGCTCGACCTAGAGGAGCTTGCCCGCCACCGGGGCTCCGTGCTGGGGGACTGGCCCGACGCGTCCCAGCCCTCCCAAAAAATGTTTGAGAGTCGGGTGTGGCAAGGACTCCACCGCCTGGATCCTTCTCGGCCTGTGTTCGTGGAGGCGGAAAGCAAGAAGGTAGGTAACCTGAGGGTGCCCGAAGCGCTCATCGCCGCCATGTGGTGCGCCGAGTGCGTGGAGGTGCAAACCGCCCGGGTCGACCGCATCGCCCTGCTGCAAAACGAATACCGCCATTTCCTGGAAGACCGGCAGGCGCTCTACGCCCGTCTGGATTGCCTGATTCCTCTCCACGGGCATGCGCGGATCGAGGCATGGAAGGGGCTCGCCGCCGCGGGGGATTGGCCCGCCTTCGTGGACGCCTTGCTCACCGCCCATTACGATCCCGCCTACCGGCGTTCGACCCTGCAGCACTACTCCCGCTTACCGGCAGCCCTGCGGGTCCGAATCGAGGGTACCGACGATGAGGCTTTCGACCGGGCAGCCCGAGAGCTCCTGGAACGTATGGCCTGAAGCGCTTGCCATCGTCCTTCGTTTTTTCAAAAATGATCCCCTTTGGATCGAGCTTACAACCCAGCGCCCATGCTTGACCAACCCGTCCCCGACTTCGAGCTGCCCGCCACCGGCGGAAAAACCTTCCGGCTGTCCGACAGACAGGGGAAACCGCTGGTCATCTATTTCTATCCCAAGGACAACACGCCCGGCTGCACCAGCGAAAGCCAGCAATTTCGCGATCTCTATCCCGAGTTCCAGTCCCTGGGCTGCGGGATCGTCGGGATCTCCCGCGACAGCCTGAAGTCCCATGAAAGCTTTAAGGCGGCCCTGGGCTTGCCCTTCGACCTGCTGAGTGACAGCGAAGAGAAGGCATGCACGCTGTTCGGCGTCATTAAGACGAAGAACATGTACGGGAAACAAGTGCGCGGAATCGAGCGCAGTACCTTTGTGCTGGACTCGCGTGGCGTCTTGCGCAGGGAATGGCGCGGGGTCAAGGTGCCCGGCCACGCCCAGCAAGTTCTGGAATTCGTCAAAACCCTCCGCTAAACCTGCGCCTCGAAGCTCCACCTCCCATGACGCAGAAAAAGACGGCTCCGGTGGTGACCCGAGTGCATTCGTCCAGCAAGCTTTTCGTCCTGGATACCAACGTGCTGATGCACGATCCCACTTGTCTGTTCAGCTTCGAGGAGCATGACATCTACATTCCCATGGCTACCCTGGAGGAGCTGGACAACAACAAGAAAGGGATGTCCGAAGTCGCACGCAACGCCCGCCAGGCGAGTCGCTACCTGGACGAGATGGTGAGCCGCACCCAGAACATCGAGGATGGGATTCCTCTGGACACCACCGGCGCCAAGGAGGCGACCGGGCGGCTGTTCCTGCAAACCAACGCCATTGGGGCGGAAATCCCTCCCACTCTGGCGAGCGGCAAGGCAGACAACCAGATCTTGGCGGTGGTCATGCACCTGCAGCAGCTCCATCCCAGGCGTCAGGTGATCCTTGTCTCCAAAGACATCAACATGCGGATCAAGGCCAGGGCGTTGGGGCTCGCCGCGGAGGATTATTTCAGCGACAAGGTGCTGGAGGACACCGATCTCCTTTTCAGCGGCGTGCGGGAGCTGCCCGCCGATTTTTGGGACAAGCACGGGCGGGAGATGGAATCCTGGCAACAGTCCGGCGTCACCCTTTACCGGGTGCGGGGTCCCCTGTGCCCCACTTTTTTGGTTAACGAATTTGTCTATCAGGAGCAGGACAAGCCCTTCTACGCCATGGTGAAGGAGGTCTCTGGCAGGACAGCGGTACTCCAGACCCTGCGCGACTACGGCCACAGCCGCAACAGCGTGTGGGGGATTACGGCCCGCAACCGGGAGCAAAACTTTGCCCTCAATTTGCTCATGAACCCGGAGATCGATTTCGTCACTCTGGTCGGACAGGCCGGCACCGGTAAGACTTTGCTCGCCCTGGCAGCGGGGCTTGCCCAGACCCTGGACGAGAAACGCTACAGCGAGATCATCATGACCCGGGTCACGGTGCCGGTGGGCGAGGACATCGGCTTCCTGCCCGGCACCGAGGAGGAGAAGATGACGCCCTGGATGGGCGCCCTGGAAGACAACCTGGACGTGCTAAACAAGACCGACGAGGACGCCGGCGACTGGGGGCGAGCCGCCACCCGGGACTTAATCCGCTCGCGCATTCGCATCAAGTCCCTCAATTTCATGCGCGGCCGCACCTTCATCAACAAGTTTCTCATCATCGACGAGGCTCAGAACCTCACCCCCAAGCAGATGAAGACTCTCATTACTCGGGCTGGCCCCGGCACCAAGGTGGTATGCTTGGGCAACATCTCTCAGATCGACACCCCCTACCTGACGGAGGGAAGTTCGGGTCTCACTTACGTCGTGGACCGCTTCAAGGGTTGGCCCCACAGCGGCCACGTGACCCTGCAGCGGGGAGAGCGTTCCCGGCTGGCTGATTATGCCGGGGAGGTCCTCTGAGCGCGATTTCCCTCGTGAGGCTGTCGTCCACGAACGGAGCTCGTAGACGAAGCATAAGCTCCGGTCTCACCTGCTACGCGAGCGAGCGCGTGCCCAACTTGTGAACTCCATCAATAACGCGATGGATCAGCAAAGTTCTCAAAGCGGGTAAACTCCTTGAGAAAGGTGAGTTCGACGGTGCCGATAGGGCCGTTGCGCTGCTTGCCGATGATGATCTCGGCGATCCCGGCTTTGGGGGTATCTTTGTTGTAGACCTCTTCTCGATAGATGAAGAGGATCAGGTCTGCATCCTGCTCGATGGCCCCGGACTCGCGCAAATCCGACATGAGAGGACGCTTGTCGGTGCGCGACTCCAGACTGCGGTTCAACTGGGACAAGGCCACCACGGGGACATTGAGCTCCTTGGCGAGACCTTTGAGGGCGCGGGAAATCTCCGAAATTTCAGTGGCCCGGTTTTCGGAGCGAGATGCCGAATGGGCTGCCATGAGCTGCAGGTAGTCGATCACCACGAGCCCAAGCCCTCCATGCTGCCGGTGCAGTCGCCGGGCCCGGGCGCGCACCTCCAAGGCGTTGAGTCCCGGGGTCTCGTCAATGTAGAGCGGCGCCTCGTTGAGCTTGCCCAGGGCATGGGTGAGTTTGGGCCAGTCGTCGTCCTGGAGCCGGCCGGTGCGCACCTTGTGCTGGTCCAGCCGTCCCACGGAACCGAGCAGACGCAAGGCGAGCTGGGTACCGCCCATCTCCATGCTAAAGACTGCCACCGCCTTCTTGAGCACGAGGGCCACGTGTTCGGCGATGTTGAGGGCGAAAGAGGTTTTGCCCATGCTGGGGCGGCCTGCGATGATCACCAAATCCCCGGGCTGCAGACCCGAAGTCATGCGGTCGAGGTCGGTAAAGCCGGTGGCAATGCCGGTGACATCGGTCGGATTGCTATAGAGCAGTTCGATACGCTCCACCACCTGCTTGAGCAGCGGCTGCATGTCCAGGAAGCCCTGGCGTCCTCGCGCCCCCGCCTCGGCGATGACAAAAACCTTCTGCTCGGCAGCATCGAGCAGCTCCGAGGCAGAGCGTCCCATAGGGTTGTACGCGGACTCGGCGATCTCCGCCCCTACTTCCGCCAGCTTTCTCAGGATGGAGCGTTCGCGCACGATCTCGGCGTAACGCCGGATATTGGCGGCCGAAGGCGTGTTCTGGGCAAGGGATCCCAGGTACGGGAGCCCGCCCACCGCGTCCAGCTCCCCCGTGCTCTTGAGGGATTCGGCTACAGTGATCACGTCGGCGGGCTTGCCCGCCTCGATCAATAATCCTGCGTGACGAAAGATGAGTCGGTGGTCCTGGCGATAGAAGTCGCTCTCGCTGATCAGATCCGCGATCTTGTCCCAGGCCGTATTGTCCAAGAGGATGCCTCCCAGCACCGACTGCTCCGCTTCCAGGGAATGGGGAGGAAGCTTGATCAGATCGACTTTGGCATCGTGGGCGAGCGTGGAGGCGGCCTGGGCCATGGTCAAATCAAAGCGAGATCGGGTTCGGCAAGGCTTACCGAGGATTTTACTCTCGGCGAGGCCGAAAAGAAAAAAAGGGCTAGATAGCCCTTTTTCCTCCGCGCGCTGGGCGCTCAGGTTTCGGGGATCACCGACACCGTGATGTGGGCTGCCACGTCGGTGTGCAGCACCACTGTGACAGGATGATCTCCGGTCTGCTTGATGGGTCCATGGGGCATGCGAATTGCGGCCTTGGGCACGTCGAACCCTTTCGCTTTGAGGGCGTCGCGCACGTCCACATTGGTGACGGAGCCGAACAGCTTGCCGTCCACCCCGGCTTTCTGGGCGACCACGAGCTGCAGACCGTCGAGACGGGCCGCTTGCTCCTGGGCCTTGGCCAGGGTCTCGGCTTGGATCCGCTCCAGCTCTGCCCGGCGCGCTTCGAACTCCTTGAGGTTCTCCGGCGTCGCCCGCTTCGCCTTGCCCGAGGGGATGAGGTAGTTGCGGGCGTAGCCATTTTTCACTTTCACCACATCGCCCAACCCCCCCAGATTCGCCACCTTTTCCATCAGGATCACTTGCATCGGGCGGCCTCCTCAGTGCAGATCGGTATAGGGCAGCAATGCCAGAAAGCGGGCCCGCTTGATGGCCACGGACAACTGGCGCTGGTAGCGGGCCTTGGTCCCGGTGATGCGGGCAGGGATGATCTTGCCCGTGTCGCTAATGAAGTCCTTGAGCGTCTCGATGTCCTTGTAGTCGATTTCCTTGACGCCTTCCGCCGTGAAACGGCAGAACTTGCGTCGGCGGAACAAGGCCCGGGAGCCTTCCCGGCGCGAGCCGCTTTTGCCTTTTCCGGTACGCGTGGAACGTGCCATGGGTTCAATCCTTCAGCAATTCAAACTCAGTGACATGGAATACGATCCGGGGGTCGCCCGGCCGGCGTTGCGCGAGGAACCCGACGAACCGCGCTCCGCTGCCTTGCCCTACGGCGGCTATGTCTTCCGCCAGAGATCCCACGCAGACCGCTTCCACCTCGACCTCTACCCGGCGCGCATGGCCCGCTTCCATTTGCTCGGAACCGTGGCGAATGCGAAAGTCGAGGACGGGAATGCCTGCGGGCGTACGCCGTAAGGGAGACAGGGCGGCGGTGCACCCCGACAACACCACTTGATTCACCACCGCTCAGCCCGTGCCCTCCTGGGCAGAGGCCGGCTTGGCCTCCTCTTCGCGGGCCGGGGTCACGGCGCGGGCTTTTTCCTCCTTCATCATGGGAGAAGGGGTTGTGACCGCTTCCCGCATTCTCACCACCAGGTGACGCAGCACCGCATCGCTGAACTTGAAGCTGTGCACTAGTTCGTCCAGAGCCTCCTGATCACACTCCACGTTCATAAGGACATAATGGGCTTTGTGCACCTTCTCGATGGGATAGGCGAGCTGCCGGCGTCCCCAATCCTCCAGGCGGTGGATCTTCCCGCCTCGGGAGGTCACCATACTCTTGTATCGCTCGATCATAGCGGGCACCTGCTCGCTCTGATCGGGATGGACGATGAACACGATCTCGTAATGCCGCATTGAGACTCCTTGTGGGTTAAGCCCTCCGGCAATGCGAAACCGGTGGGGCAAGGTGGTAAAGGCGGGACATTATACGGAGGTTTTTTCCCTCGATCAAGGCGTTAGCTGCGCTCGGGCGAGCCGTGCACGGTGCAGGTGGGACTCGTACAAACAGATGCCCGCCGCCACCGCCACGTTGAGGCTCCCCACCTGGCCGCGCATGGGGATGCGTACCAGGGCATCGCACTTTTCCCGGGTGAGCCGCCGCAGCCCCTGACCCTCCGCCCCGAGCACCCAAGCTGTACCCGTCTCCAACGGAAGCTCGCACAGAAGGCGCTCTCCCGCAGGATCCGCACCCCAAACCCATACCCGCCGCGCTTTGAGCGCTTCCAAGGTGCGGGCCAGATTGGTCACCGCCACGAAGGGGACCGTCTCGGCGGCACCGCTTGCCACCTTGCGCACCGTGGGTGTCAATCCCACGGCCCGGTCCCTGGGCGCTACGATGGCATGGGCGCCGAAGGCGTCGGCCACCCGGAAGCAGGCCCCCAGGTTGTGGGGGTCCTGCACGCCGTCCAGGATCAAAAGGAGGGGAGGCTCGGCGAGCTTTTCCAGCAGCTCTTCCAAGGAAGTCGCCGTTTGCCGCGGCTTCACCTGGGCCACCACCCCCTGATGCGTTGCCCCCCCAGTGAGGCCGTCCAGCCTGTCCCGCTCCACGCGCCTTACCCGCACCCCGGCCGCTTGCGCCGCGGTCAGCAACTCCCTCATCCGTCGGTCATCGCGCCCCGCTTCCGCGTACAGGGCGTGCACGCTCTGCGGGTCCTGCCGCAGGCGGGCGATCACTGCATGGAAACCGTAAACCAGTGCCTGCGCCATGGTCTCAAGCCCGGTGGCCGCGTCGGGCGGACCTTCCCCTTCGGCGCTGCTCGGGTATGTCCTCGGCCAGCACGAAATCGATGCGACTTGTCTCCAGGTCCACCTGGGCCACCCGCACCCGTACCCGGTCCGCCAGGCGGAACCGCCGCCCGGTGCGTTCTCCCAACAGCTGGTGCCGCACCGGGTCATACTGGAAATAGTCGTTGCCCAATTCCGAGACATGGACCAGGCCTTCTACGTAAATCTCGTCCAAGGAAACGAACAGCCCGAAGTTGGTCACCGCGCTCACCGTGCCTTCGAAGACTTCGCCCACTCGATCCTTTACGTAATAGCACTTGAGCCAGTTTTCCACGTCCCGAGTGGCCTCGTCCGCTCGCCGCTCAGTAAAGGAAACGTGACGACCGATCTCCTCCCAGTTGCCCGGGGAATAGCGTCTTCCCTTAAGCACCGCCTTGATGGCTCGATGGATGAGCAGGTCGGCGTAGCGCCGAATGGGCGAGGTGAAATGGGTGTAGCGCTCGTAGGCAAGGCCGAAATGCCCCATATTCTTGGGACTGTAGACCGCCTGCTGGAGGGAGCGCAGCATCACCGTCTGGAGCAGGCCCGCGTCGGGTCGGCCGCGGATCTTCTGCAACAGCCGGGCATAATCCATGGCCGTCGGCGCATCGCCACCGCCCAGCGAGAGCCCGAACTCCCGCAGGAAATCCCGCAGCGCCTCCAGCTTCTCCGGCGTCGGTCCCTCGTGCACCCGATACAGCATGGGATGGCGATGGCGGTCGAGGAAGTCAGAGGCGCACACGTTGGCCGCCAGCATACACTCCTCGATCAGCCGGTGGGCGTCGTTCCTCTGCTCGGGTACGATACGCTCGATGCGCCCCTCCTCGTTAAAGAGGATGCGGGTTTCGATGGTCTCGAAATCGATGGCGCCCCGCCGCATCCGAGCTGCCGCCAGCACCTTGTACAGCCGGTGGAGATCCTGGAGGTGGGGTAACAGGGGCTGGAGCGCGCGCGCCTCTTCGCCCTGGGGGTCTGCCAGGGCGGCCGCCACCGCCGTGTAGGTGAGCCGACCATGGGAATGCATGACCGCTGGGTAAAAGGCATAATCGACAATCTCGCCGCGGGCGTTTACCTCCATCTCGCAGGCGACGCACAAGCGATCCACCCGAGGGTTGAGGGAGCACAAGTGATTGGACAGCACCTCCGGCAGCATAGGAATGACCCGCCGGGGAAAGTAGACCGAATTGCCCCTCTTGTAAGCCTCCCGATCCAGGGAGTCGCCATGCCGTACGTAGTGGCTCACGTCGGCAATGGCCACCCATAGCCGAAATCCTTTTCCTTCCCGCCGGCAATACACCGCATCATCGAAGTCCCGTGCTGTCTCCCCGTCGATGGTGACCAGGGGCAGAGATCGCAGGTCTTTGCGACCACGCAGCTCTCGGCGCAGCACATCCGTGGGGAATTTTCTGGCTGCCTCCTCCACCTCTGGCGGAAACACGTGGGGCAGGTGGTATTTGCGCACCGCGATTTCGATCTCGATGCCCGGGTCGAGGGCATGGCCGAGCACCTCCACCACCCGCCCGATGGGCTGGGTATATTCGCTCGGCGGTTCCAGGATCTCCACCACCACAATCTGTCCAGGGCGGGCACTCAAATCGTCGCCCTCGGGGATCAGGATGTCCTGGTTGATGCGCCGGTCTTCCGGCACGGCATAGCGCACCCCCCGCTCCGCGTGGAGCCGAGCCACTACCTCATGGTTGACCCTCTCCAGGACCTCCACGATGGTGGCTTCCCGCCGGCCGCGCCGATCCATGCCCGTCTCGCGCACCATCACCCGGTCGCCGTGGAGCACTTTGCGCATCTCCCGAGGGCTCAGGAACAGGTCGCTTCCGCCTTCGTCGGGAATCACGAAGCCATAGCCGTCAGGGTGACCTTCCACCGTCCCCCTGATGAGCCCCAGCTTACCGGCAACGCAGATGGCGTTTTTGCGGTTACGCAGAATCTGGCCGTCCCGCTCCATGGCGGCGAGACGGCGTTCGAACGCCTCCCGTTCATGGGGCTCGATGGCGAGGCGGGCAGCGAGCCGATCTAAGGGCATCGGCACCCCTTCTTCCGTCAGCACTTGGAGGATGAGCGCCCGGCTCGGAATGGGGTGGGCATACTTTTTCTTTTCCTCCTTAAGCTGAGGATCTAAAGCGCGAATAGAGGGTGGCTTCGTTGACAATGGTGAATGTTCCTTTAGAATTTTTATTTCTGCGGCAATGCCGCGCTCCGTGCCGAGATGGCGGAATTGGTAGACGCACTAGGTTCAGGTCCTAGCGGGGGCAACCCCATGGAGGTTCGAGTCCTCTTCTCGGCACCACGAATTGAATAATATCAAACAATTATTTCTGTTTGGCGCGAATCTAGCGCAATGCGGGTACCGTATGCGGAAAGCGGCCGTGGCGCCCTTCCCTTCTCCGCCCGCCCCATCTGTCGAAGGCAACGTCTTCTCTCCTTGAGGTTGGCGCGAACCCAAGCCAGTCAAGGCCGAAGAAATGCGCGCCATGATCAAGTGAACTTGTTCTGCCCCTCGCTCGAACTCTTCCGGAGACGCCGCGCGCCCGGCCGAGATTGCCTTGGGTGACCGGGTGGCGCGTGACCTCCTCTGCGGGGACAGCGCGGGGGGGGCAGCCTGCCGCCCCGCGGGCCCGGGACGGCCCTCTGAGAAGGACGAAGGTCCCGCGGCATGGTCCGTGTGTAGAGCCAAGCTGCTGGAGAGATTGGCAGCGCCGCGCACGGCTGAAGCAGGCCTCCTCTGCGCGAAATGACCCACATCGCTGCAGCGGCTGCCACGTGCGGCCGACGTTGCAGTCGAGGCAGCGGCCCCTAGCGTAGATCCTGCCTGCCGTAAACACGGGCTGAGAATGTCGTCACCGACCCGCCGCGGCGGGCAAACCTCAACGCTTCTCCAGCACGCGGGCCAATAAGTTCTCGAGCACCTCGATGCGGTGCGGATGCGTCGTGGTAATGGCGTAGAAGTGCTCTTGCAGCTCCGTCGAGCGCCCCACGGTGACGAGAACGCCCGTCCGCAGCTCATCTTGCACGACTACTTCCGGTAGGATAGCCAGACAGCCGCTGTCGCGGGCGATCAGGCGGAGCATGGCCATGTCATCCACCTCGGCCCGCAATCGGGGGCTCACCCCTGCTGCCGCGCACAGGGCATCGAACTGTGCCCGCAAGGCATGCCGTGGCCCTGGCAGCACGATGTCGAGGCCATCCAGATCCTGCGGGATGCGCAGGCTCTGCGCTCTCCAGCGATTGGCCGGACCGACCAAAGAAATCGGCTGGCTGCCGAGGTATCGGCAATGCAGCGGACGATCCGGATCGGAGGGAACCGTCTCGTTGGCCAGCACCACGTCTAGCTGGTGTTGCACGAGGCGAGAGATTAGCCCTTCCAGCAGCCCTGACTCCAACGTCAGTACGACAGAGGGATCAGCCAACAAAGGCCAGATCCAGTTCTTCTGGTAGTTGCGCGACATCGTGGCCACGCTGCCTACGCGCAATCTGGTGATGCCGGCCGTGCGCCCCTGGAGCCGCCCCAGCATCTCTTGCCCGAGGCCGAAGATGTTTTCTGCGTAGGCGAGCACCAGTTGCCCGGCGTCCGTCAGTACCAAGCGGCGCCCCTCGCGGGCGAACAAGTCTTCGCCCAGCCGTTGCTCCAGCTGACGGATTTGGGCCGATATTGCGGACTGGGAGGTATGCAACTCCTTCGCCGCCCGAGTGAGGTGCCCCCGCTTGGCGACGCGCCAAAAATAAAAAAGATGGTTGAAATTCAGCTGGTCCAAACGCATTGTTCTGTTTTTTATATACATAAGTTCCATTAAATATATTATACAGAACGAAAATGGGGGGGCAAAATCCTCGCAGCGAAATCTCGAAGGTCCGTGCGATGGATATCTCCCTGTTCTTGTTTCCGGCCAGTGTCTTGGCGCCGGTCGGTTTGATGCTGGTGGCCGCACTGCTGGCTCGGCTCAAGCGCGTCGGCACAGCCGGCCTGTGGCGTGTGTTTCAAACGCTGTCGGGAAGCGCGGTGCTGTCCATCGGCGTTGCGGTTTGGCTCGGACCCGGCACCCTGCCATTGCCGAGCGCCTTGCAGACCTCACGGCTCGGTCTGATCCTGGCCTTGGGGGTGCAGGTCCTGGGCACCGTCATCGGCGGATTTTCAGCCCGCTACTTGCAAGGGGAAGCGGGCCAACGGCGCTACGTGGCGGCGCTGGCCGGGGTGTTGGCCGCAGTGCACGTGTTGCTGCTGGCCGATCACTGGGTGGTGCTGGTGGCTGCCTGGGCGCTGGTGGGGATGCCCCTACAGCACCTGCTGTGTTTCTATCCAGATCGCGCTTTCGCCCGACTGGCTGCCCTTAAGAAGCGAATCGCCGACCGTGCCGCCGACGCGTTGCTGGCAGCTGCGGCGGCCCTCGCCTGGATGGAGGTGGGCTGCGGCTCCCTGTCGGCCCTGTGGATGCACATCGCCCAGGCGGGCGCGTCTCCCGCGCTCCAGCTCAGCGCGCTATTGCTAGTGCTTGCGGTCGCCCTGCGGACGGCTTTGCTGCCGGTCCACGGCTGGCTGATCCAGGTGATGGAAGCGCCGACGCCGGTATCGGCCCTGCTGCACGCGGGCGTGGTCAATCTCGGGGGCTTTGTGCTGATCCGCTTCGCGCCACTGCTCGAGCAAGCTGCTCCCGCGCGCGCCGTGCTGTTGGCCTTCGGCCTAGCCACTGCCGTGCTAGCGGGCATGGTGATGCTCACTCGCATCAGCATCAAGGTCCGGTTAGCCTGGTCGACCGTAGCCCAGATGGGCTTCATGCTGCTCGAATGCGCCCTGGGTCTGTACACGCTGGCAGCGCTGCACCTGATCGGCCACTCGCTCTACAAGGCCCACGCCTTTCTATCGGCGTCGACAGTGGTGCGCCAGACCCGTCTACAGTCCTTACACGGCCCCTCATCGGCCTCGCTCCTTAGCCTGGCCGGAGCGCCGGTGTTGGCCTTTGCAGGCGTGCTGTCGGTCCAGCTGCTGTCGGGTCAGAGCGCTTGGCCTTGGTGGTGGAGCGCGGTGCTGGCCCTTGCCTGGGCGCCCTTGCTATGGCTGCCTGAAGTGTCCGCCGCTCACCCGGCGCGCGCGCTTCGGCTGCTCGCCGGCGGCGTGATGGTTGTCGGCCTCACAGGTGCCGCGCTGCTCGCCCACGCGCTACCGCTTGGTATCCAGGACGCCCCGCAACACGAGGCCGGCCTGGTCGCACTGTCGGGTCTGCTGACGCTGTACGCCTTGCTAGCGGTGCTGCAGCGTCGGCCCCGGTGGCTGGCCGGCGGGTGGCGCTGGAGTTACGCGGGCTTCTACGTGGACGAGGCCTATACACGACTCGCCCTGCGGCTTTGGCCTGCGTGCTGGGCACCCGAACCCCGCACCCACGCCGGTCTGCCCATCGCTTGCCTTTCTGCTGACCGGCGCCCGCTAGCGACCTGACAACGAGGAGAAGTCCATGACGGACACCCTGACCGCCCACGTGCCGCGCGTGGGCGAGGGCATCGCCTACGACAACGCCTGCGCGCACCGTAGCGACGCCCTGAACGCCGCAATCGAGCAAGCCTGCCACCAGGCCTGCCGGGCGATCGCGCCGACCTGGCCTTTGGACCGTGCCATCGCGGTCAACCCGCACTGGTCGCGCATCGGCATGCCAGTGCGCCGGGTTGCCGCCCGCATGGCCGTGCTCGGCGGCATCCAGGTTTTCCCACCCCGGGCGCGGCAGCTCAACGCCTGGCGCGAGGGCCGGATCAGCCCCGCCGACCTCGCATACGCGTTGCAGCAGCTGCCCGCCGCGCAGGCTGCGGGCCTAACACCTCGCCGATGCGAGGAGGAGCTACACATGCAGGCCCCTGTGCAGTGCCTGCCCCTGCTGATCGACGTGCTCGACAACGATCCGCACCGCCATACTCGGCTGTCTTGGCGGCAGGCGATCACGCACCAGGTGAGCCAAACCTGCGCGGCCTACTTCGATATGCACCAGGCCGACTGGCAACCCGAACGCTCCCGGGGTTTGTATTCCTTTTGGCGCGACACGCTGAAGCACGACCATGGCATTGGCACGCTGATGGGCCTGCCGCATATCGGCCGCGCACTCGATGCCCTGCCCGCCACCGCGCAGGACGCCGAGCGGTGGGTGATGGAGCGGCTGGGGCTGCCGCCGGCGGTATGGGCCGACTACCTGGAAGCGGTGCTGCTTACCGTAAACGGCTGGGCCTCTTGGTGCGCTTACTTGAGATGGCAGGCCGAACTGGAGGGACGCGAGGACTCGCATCTGCGCGAGCTGCTCGCCGTTCGTCTGGCCTGGGGGGTGCTTTTGCTGGAATGCAAAGACGACACCGCAGCTAAAGAAGCGTTCAGCGCGCTGCGGCAGGCGTGGAGCCGTGCGCCCGAGCTGCTGCGGCAAGCTGAGCAGGCGCTGTTGATCGATGAAGTCTGGCAGGTGGCGCTCGAAGCTGGCTATCAGCGAGCGCTCGCGCGGCGGCTGCTTGCAGGAGGCAGCCCGGCCGCGGAACCGCAGGAGATCGAAGTGCAGGCGGTCTTTTGCATCGACGTGCGCAGCGAGCGGCTGCGCCGCGCGCTCGAGGCCGTGTGGCCTGGCGTGCAGACCTTAGGCTTCGCCGGCTTCTTCGGCCTACCGCTCGCCTATACGCCGCTTGCCACGCAAGCCCGGCGGCCGCAGTTGCCCGGCTTGCTGGCACCGGCCGTCGAGGCGACCGATTGCGCGCTAACTTCCAAAGCGGCCAGGCGCGGAACCGACGCGGCGCTGCAACGTGCCGTCAGCCGCTCACGGCGCCGCCGCCTTGCTCTGAAAGACCAATGGAGGGCTGCTAGTCGCTGGCCGGGTGCGGCCTTCTCCTTCGTGGAGGCTGCCGGATTCGGATACTTGGGCAAACTCGCCCATGGGCTGCTGCCCGTCAAGCAAGGCAGGTCAAGGGACGATCTGGCAGGACTACCGGCTCGGTATCGCCTGATCTGTCGACCGCAGCTGGTTGGGCTCGACCTCGACGCCCGCGTGGCGCTGGCGGCCCGCATACTGCACGCTATGGGTCTGGAGAAGCACCTGGCCCCACTCGTGCTCCTGGTCGGGCATGGCAGCCAATCGGCCAACAACGCCCATGCCGCCGCGCTCGATTGCGGCGCGTGCGGTGGCCAGACCGGTGAGGTCAACGCGCGCAGCCTCGCGCAACTGCTCAATGACCCCGCGGTGCGCGAGGGGCTGCGGGCACGAGGGATTACCATCCCTGGGTCTACCACCTTCGTGGCGGCCCTGCACAACACCACCACCGATGAGATCGAAGGTTTCGATCTCGATCTGCTGCCGCAGGATGCGCGTGCCCGGTGGGAACAACTGCAGAGCGTCTTCGCGCAAGCCTGCGACCGGGTCCGCAGGGAGCGGGCGCCGAGCCTCAAGCTGGACCCACGAATGCCCCATGGTCAACTCCTGGATGAACTCCGCCGCCGTGCCAACGACGGAGCTCAGACCCGTCCGGAGTGGGGCCTTGCAGGTAACGCCGCCTTCCTGATCGCACCTCGCCGCAGAAGTCGTGGCGTCGTGCTGGAAGGTCGGTGTTTCTTGCACGACTACGACGCCAGCCAGGATGCCGACGGGAGCGTGCTGGAGCTACTCATGACCGCACCCATGCTGGTGGCGCATTGGGTCAATTGGCAGTACCACGCTTCGACCTGCGACCCCGAACGGCTGGGAAGCGGCAACAAGGTATTGCACAACGTCGTAGGCGGAAACCTGGGCGTGTTCGAGGGCAACGGCGGCGATTTGCGGATCGGCCTGCCACGCCAGTCGCTACACGATGGCGAACGCTGGATGCACGAGCCGTTGCGGCTGACTGTTGTGATCGATGCGCCCCGCGCGGCCATTGACACCGTCATCAGAAAGCACGCGGTGATCGAGCAGCTTTTGGAGAACGGCTGGCTACACCTCTGGCGCTTCGGGGTCTCGGGTTTCGAGCGCTATGCGCGAGGCGACTGGCACCCGGTACGTCTGTGCGGCTGCTGATGCCGCGGCAGCGCCGCTACGCCGGCTGGCGCATGGCCCAGCCAGCCGGCTGCTTCATGCGGCGCGAGGATGACCGGCGCGAAATCCGCATCCTTGAACCGGCGCTTGCTCTGGCGCGGCTACCGCAGTCTGCTCGTCACCCCGCCTTTTGCGTCGCTCATGGGCGTCCGAGATGATCCCATCGGAGCCTGGCTTGCTGCTTTCCCCATCGTGCGCGTGGATGTCGCAAGGTCTTCCTGCCTCGGCACGACAGCCACAAACTTGCGCTGGCTGTTCGTTTTTTGTCGCCGCGAATGCCTCGGTACTCTTGCTCGACGGCTGAGCTGACAGCGCGCCGACAAGGCGGAGCAGGGGCGTTTGGGCGAGTCGTCAATGCGCTACCGATGCCCGCCCATGACCCGCGGCAGGCGGCTCTTTATTCCTCTGGGTGCCGATGGTTTCCCCATGAAGCCATCGACCGCAGCCACATGGCCTGGGCGCAAGACACACAGCCGAGCAAGCGTTCGGCGCCCACCTTGCGCGATCGGGCGTTCTGTTGGCGGACGCTGGGATCCGGTTTCGATCGATCCACATCGATGCTTCGCTGCCTCGAGCATTTTGCTGTGCGGCTTCGCCCCAGCGCTCCTTCGAGGTACTGGCGAAAGAGAGATCCGGTTCGTGCCGGTTCGGTGCAACCGGTCCCAGGCGTGCGGCTGGGTGCGCGCTTGGCCTCCGATCGACGGGCTCCTGCGCCACTGCCACTTGAGCAAGGGGGGACAGGGACACGTCCGATCCCCTCTACTGGCTGGTTTACGCCTGCACCGCCCTTGTATGCGCGCTTGCATGGACCTCGCACTCCGGTGCGGACCGCGGTGGGTCGTGTCGTTAGCGCCCAAGAGGTCCTGCCTGCGCAAGTCGCCACAAGGTGGCGAAGTGCTCTGGGTGAAAATACCGAAGACGCCAAAAAACTGGGTGAGGATCAAGTGCACCGGGGTGACGGGTGTCCTTCAGCTGCTGCTTGAACCTATTCGCGCCTGCGGCATCGCCCGCCAGAGCATCAGTGGGACGAGGCAGGTCAGCCCCTGCTGCTCCAGGGAAAATTTCGCTGCCAATCCCAGCAGGCCTGAGCGAAGGCCGAGGAGATCATCGAACGGCTGACAGCGCGGCGCGGCCCGGTGGCCATGCAGACGCTGGCACGGCGTGGGGGGTCCAGTTTTACGACTTGCGGTCCGAAGTGGTCATCGACGAAGAACACCGCGCCGGCGTGGCTGTGACGCGCCCTTCTTGGTCACACCACCGGGCAGCGGGTGGCCGACGACGTGGGCGAGTGCGTGCACCCGTTGAGCCCATCCACATCGGAAGACGGTTGAGAAAAGTCTTTCTCAACGATCGACCACCGGGGCAGACCGGTGCTTTTAGGTGGCTGAATTTAGGGAGGCGGGGGTCGGAATCGAACCGGCGTCCACGGCTTTGCAGGCCGCTGCATAACCACTCTGCCACCCCGCCGAATTGCCCGTGGAAGAATGCTCGGCAATGAAAAAGGGAAAGCCGACGCTTTCCCTGCAAAATCTGGAGCGGGAAACGAGGTTCGAACTCGCGACCCCAACCTTGGCAAGGTTGTGCTCTACCACTGAGCTATTCCCGCGGAAAATCAAGCATCAATTATAAAGAGCACAGCATGCGTGTCAAGCCAAAGGACGCCCGTTCACGCCCGGCCTGCGACTCGGGAAAGGGCCACTCTGAGGTAGTAGAGCATCGACAACAGGGTAAGGCCCGCCGCCAGGTAAATGAGCACCGTTCCCAGCCCCTGCCCGGTGATTCCGAGGATCAGGTGGTCTTGATAGAGTAGCAACAGAATGGCAGCCATCTGGGCGGCCGTCTTCACCTTGCCGAGCAGGGACACGGCCACACTCCTCGCCTCTCCGATGCGCGCCATCCACTCCCGCAGCGCCGAGATGGCGATCTCGCGGCCGATAATGATGAGGGCAATCAGCGCGTCGACCCGGCTCAGCTCCACCAGGACGATGAGGGCCGCGGCTACCATCAGCTTGTCGGCCACGGGATCCAGGAATGCACCGAAAGCGGAAGTCTGTCCCAGAGCACGAGCGAGATAGCCGTCCAGCCAGTCGGTGACAGCTGCCAGAGCAAAGATCAGTGTCGCGGCGACGTTTTTCGCGAAGGGGCTCAGGGTGTAGTTGGAAAAATAGAAAACTCCTACGAACACCGGAATGAGCAGGATCCGCAGCCAGGTGAGGAAATTGGGGATATTGAACGTCATTGGATAAAGGGGGAAACAGCTCCGCCTCAGTGCAGATGACGGTAAATCCGCTCGGCCAGCGCGCGGCTTACCCCTTCCACCTTAGCCAGCTCTTCCACGCTGGCAGCGAGCAAGCCACGCAAGCCTCCGAAACGGGCGAGCAAGCGCCGCCTGCGTTGAGGTCCGACCCCTGGGATCTTTTCCAGGGGCGAAGAAGCCCGAGCCTTGCCGCGCCGGGCTCGGTGCCCTTGAATTGCGAACCGGTGCGCTTCGTCCCGGATTTGTTGTATCAAGTGGAGCGCAGCGCTGCCGGGCGCCAATTTTATCCGCTTCTCCCCTTTCGGAAAAACCAGCTCCTCGGTGCCGGGTCTGCGCCCCTCTCCCTTGGCCACGCCGATCACCGGCAGGTCACCTAATCCTAGGTCGGAGAGCACGTCCCGGGCGGCATTCACCTGGCCAAGCCCTCCATCGACGAGGATGAGGTCGGGAAGCTTTCCCTCGCCCGCCACCAACTTCTGGTAACGGCGCGTGAGAACCTCGCGCATGGCAGCGTAGTCGTCGCCCGGCGCTGCAGGGTGGAGGTTGAACCGCCGGTATTCGCTACTCTTCATGGCGTGGTCCTCGAACACGACGCAGGCGGCGATGGTGGCCTCCCCCATGGTGTGGCTCACGTCGAAACACTCGATGCGGCGCGGCGGTGATGGCAGGTCGAGCGCCTGCTGCAGCGCCTGAACGCGGACTTCCTGGGCGGTATGGGTTCCCAGACGCTGGGCGAGGGCCAGCTCGGCATTACGCACTGCCATTTCCAGCCACGCCTTGCGCTCGCCTGTCGCCCGCGTCTGGATCTGCACTGGGTAGCCGCTGCGCTCAGCGAGCGCAGCCGATAGCGCGTCCACGTCCACCGGGGCGTCTAACACGATGAGTGGTGGTGCCGGCCGCGTGAGGTAGTGCTGGGCGAGGAATGCCTCTAGCGTGGCGGCGGCATCGTAGCCGCGGGCGTTCTGGGGGAAAAAGCTCTTGTCGCCGAGGTGCATGCCGCTGCGGATCATGACCAGGTTGACGCATGCCTCGTGGCCGGCAAAGGCGACCCCGATCACGTCGGCATCCACCGCCTTGCCGCTGGCGATGAATTGACGCTCCCGCACCCGGCTGAGCGCCTGGACCTGGTCCCGGTAGATGGCCGCCTCCTCGAAAGCCCACCGCTCCGCGGCCTCCTCCATGCGCCGCGTGAGGCTTTGCAGCACCTCTTCCTGCTTGCCTTCCAGGAATAGCATGGCGTTGCGCACGTCTTCTTGATAAGCCTCTTTGCTGATCAATCCGACACAGGGAGCGGTGCAGCGCTTGATCTGATGCAGAAGGCAAGGTCGGCTGCGGTTGGCAAACACGCTATCCTCGCAAGTGCGTATCCTGAATACCTTCTGAAGGAGCTGGATGCTGGAGCGCACTGCACTGGCGTTGGGGAAAGGCCCGAAGTAGCGGTGCTCCCGTAGCAGCGCTCCACGGTAAAAGGCGAGCCGGGGAAACTCGTGGCCGGTCACCACGATGTAGGGGTAGGAC
>NZ_DAIRTR010000044.1:0-21483 GCF_036803785.1 Pelomicrobium sp.
ATGGATCACGGGGCTGTTCCTGATGATCGCCGGCACGGCCTTGCCCCTCGCCCCGGCGCGGGCGGCGCTGCAAGTCTTCGCCTGCGAGCCGGAGTGGGGAGCGTTGGTGCGGGAGCTGGGAGGAGAGCGGGTGGAAGTGTACGAAGCCGCCACCGCCTTCCAGGACGTGCACCGCCTCCAAGCCAGGCCGAGCCTCCTCGCGGCCTTTCGCCGGGCCGATCTGGCGGTGTGCACCGGCGCGGAGCTGGAGGTGGGCTGGCTTCCCATTCTTTTTGCGGAGGCGGGCAACCCCAACGTGCAGCCAGGCAAACCCGGCTATTTCGAGGCGGCCCGCTACGTAACCCTGCTGGAAATACCGGCCGTTCTGGACCGCTCCCTGGGGGATCAACATCCGGCGGGCAACCCCCACATCCACCTGGACCCGCGCAATCTCCTCCAGGTCGGGGAGGCTCTTGCCCAGCGCCTGTCGAGGTTGGATGCGGAGCAAGCGGCCTGGTACCGATCCCGGTACCGGGACTTTTCCGACCGGTGGCAGCAGGCGATCCGGCGCTGGGAAGCGCAAGGGGCACCTCTGCGGGGCATCCCCGTCATCGTACACCACCGGGACTTCACCTACCTGAACGCCTGGCTGGGCCTGAAGCAAGTGGGCGCGCTGGAACCCAAGCCGGGAATCGAACCCACCGCCAGCCATCTAGCACAATTGCTGCAAGCCCACCAACGCGAACCGGCCAGGATGGTTCTCCGAGCGCCGTACAACAGCCCGAGGGCCGCGCAGTGGTTTTCCCGGCAAGCGGGCATTCCCCAAGTGGTACTGCCCTATACCGTGGGGGGCTCGGAAAAGGCGAAGGACTTGTTCGGTCTGTTCGACGACACCCTGGAGCGGCTCCTCGCGGCTGCCTCCGCTCTGTCACCGGCGGCCCGAGAGTGAAGCCGGAAGCCTTCCAGGAGGGATGAAAGGAGGTCATCGTGAAACGATCTATCGTACCATTGGCTGCCTGGTGGCTCAGCGGTTCGGTGGCGTTGGCCCTGGCTGGTCAGGAAAAGCCCGGACAGCACGGTGCCCAGGAGGAAATCGCCAACCACCGCAGGATGGCTGCGGCTCATCAGGGCGCAGCCGAGTGCTTGCAGGCGGGCACGCCTCCCGCGTCGTGCCTCCGGGCGCTGGAGCAGGCGTGCAAAGGCCTCGCGGCAGGGCGCCGTTGCGGCATGAGGGTGGCGAAGGCGGAAGCGGAGGACACGGCCATCCTGCGGGACAAGCACCTCAAGATGGCGGCCGCCCATGCGGCGGCGGCACAATGCCTGGCCTCCGGGCAGGACATGGCGCGGTGCGAAAAGCGGCTGCGCCAGGACTGCCGGGGATTGTCCATCAACACCCACTGCGGCATGAGGGGGCACCCTTGACCTGGGGCCGTGCTGCTCGTTCCTCGGCGCTCCCATGCCCGGGAGCAGGCAGCAGCGTGCTCCTCGAGCTTTTCGACCTGCAGGCGGGCTACGGCGCGCCCGTCGTGGGCCCTATCTCCTTGCGGGTGGCCCGGGGCGAGGCAGTGGGGCTTTGGGGTAGGAACGGCGCGGGTAAGAGCACCCTGCTCGATGCCCTCGTCGGCCGAGCCCGGGTATTTGATGGCCGCCTGGTCAAGCCCGAGGGGATCCGTATCGCCTATCACCGCCAACAGGGCGCGCCGCTCGCAGGTCTTCCCGTCTCGGCCCGGGATCTACTGGCGCTGACCGGCGCCGACCGGGAGGGTCTTCCCGCTTTCTCGCAACCCCTGCTGCGGGTGCGCCTCGACCGCCTGAGCGGCGGAGAGCGCCAACTCTTCCAAGTGTGGGCCTGCCTGGCGGCGCCGGTGGACCTGGTGCTGCTGGACGAGCCCACCAACCACTTGGATCCCCGGGCCGAGGAGGCGCTCGCTCAGGCACTCAAATTCTGGCGGAGGGATCGCGCCGTCCTGGTGGTGAGCCACGAGCGGCAATTCCTGGAGCAGGCCTGCGACCGTATCCTGGAGATCGGCTGAATGGGCTTTTTTCTCGACCCCCTGTTCCAGCTCCCCTTCGCCACCGGCTTGGCCTACGCTCTGTGCCTTCCCGTCCTCGGGATGTACTTGCTGTTGCGCGACGAATGGATCGCGGCCCTGGCGCTCGCCCAGGTCTCGGCCTTCGGGGCCCTTGCGGCGGTAGCGCTTCATGCGCCTGTCATGATGGGAGCGGCAGCCGCCACCCTCGCCGCGACCCTGGCCAAGGCACGCCTCGGTCGCGGCGGCGCCACGGGCTACGTGTTGCTGCTCCTCTTCGGCTGGAGTGGCGCCCTGCTGCTGGTTGCCAACCTGCCCCTCGCCGACCCACTCGGGCGGGCCCTTCTGGACGGTCAGCTCTATTTTGCGAACGCGGCGCACCTGGCAGCGGGCGTGGGGGCGGTGGCGCTCACCTACGGGGCGCTGGTCAAGCTCTCCCGTCCCCTGCTTCTGGAGCGGCTCCTTCCAGGGTTTTCAGTGGCCAAGCGCAGACAGGCGCGACGATTGGGCTTCGCCTTCGATCTGCTGGCGGCGGGTGTGATCGCTTTCGCCACCGCCAGCGTGGGTGTCATGGCCACCTTCGCCCTTCTTTACGCGCCTTCGGTCATGGCCTATCGACTCGCGCCGGGCTGGAAGACGGGCTTGTTCGGCGCCCTGGTGACGGGCGCCGCCCTCTACGCAGCGGGCTTCGCCCTGGCCCTGGCGCTGGACCAGCCCTTCGGCCCGGTGTTGGTGCTGCTGGCGGTCGTGTCGACGGCGATTCTTCTGCGGATGGGCCGTCGAACGGCGCCTTCAGAGTGAGCGCTCACGGCATCTCCGTGGCCCCGGCCTGGACGCTCGCTCACTTTTCGGCGCCGCTCGCCCGGGCGACGTAGTGCGCCACCGCCTGGATTTGCTCCTCCGTGAGGGAGGTGCCAAAGGCCGGCATGATCCCGATCCCCTTCCTCACAGCAGCCGCGACGCGCTGGGCATCGGGTTTGAGCTGGTCCAGGTTCGGGCCGATCTCGGCACTCGAACCCGCCTCCTGTAGGGCGTGGCAGACGCTGCAGGGAGGCTGGGCGAGTCGAGTGAAGACTTCCTTGCCCAAAGCCATACGGGCCTCGGGGGTCGAGTCGCCGGCGCTGCATGGGACGGCGACCGCGAAGAGGGTTGCCGCCGCGAGGCGACGTTTGGGCAACACAGCGTAGTGTCTCATGGTGATCTTGAAGGTGGTGGCGTCAGAGCAACGCGGCGCCCGAGACCTGAGCGCCGCGCTCGGAAGTCAGGCAACCGTCACCTGGACCGCGTGATCGCGCCAACTGTTGTTGACGTAGCCCTGGTCGTTTTCCATCCGCTCTTCGGGCTGCACGTTGCCTTTCGCGTCGATGGCGCGGCTCGTCACCGTATAGGCGCCGGGCTTGAGCTCCGCCTGGAACACGAACTGGCGCCAGGCGTAGCGGCCCAGGTCGGGGCCCACGAAGCGCGCTTCTTTCCAGCTTCGGCCCCCGTCCAGGGACACTTCGACCCGCTTGACCGCCTGGGTGCCGCCGAAGGCGACGCCATGGATCTGCACCCACCCGGCGGGGAGCGGGCCCATGCCGGGGTAGGGGTAATTGACCCAGGACTTCACGTTCATCTCCCACACGGAGGGCTGGCTCGGGTCCCCCTTGGTCCCGATGGGAGAAATGCGGTAGCTGGTCTTCTGAATCTTGGCGTCGGTCTCCTCCCGGGTGAAGGCGAGCCGCTTGACGTACTTCACGTTGTTGACGCCGGTGTAGCCCGGCACGATGAGGCGCAGGGGTCCGCCGTGGGCGAGGGGAATGGGTGCGCCATTCATCTCCCAGGCGAGCAGGGCATCTTCCAGGGCGCTCAGGGGCACCGAGCGCTCTACCACCACGCCTTTCGGATCCAGGCCCTCGGGCAGTTTTTCTCCCCCCGTGCTAGTGATGAAGCGCATGCCCTCGGCCACTCCCCCCAGCGCCTGGGCCACCGCTTTCACAGGTACTCCGCTCCAGAACACGCAGCCCGCCGCTCCCACCGTCCAGGGAGTGCCGCTCGGCTTGTGGGGGAAGAAGCCGCGGCCGTTACCGGAGCATTGCAACACCATGGGCACCGTCTCCAGCCCCAAGGTCTTCAGTTGGGCGAGGGTGAGCTTGCGGGGGTTTTTGACTCCCTCCACCGTCAGCTCCCAACTGTTGCGGTCAGCTACGTAGGAGGGGTCCGGCGCTGGCAGGTTGTTGCGGATGAACAGCCGCTCGGCCGGGGTGATGAGGCTCGTGCCGAAGGCGCTGCGCTTGGTCTCGATGGTGCTCGCGCTGTGGACGATGAGGCTCTCCGCGTCCTTCCAGGCCACATACTCGGGCAGCGGCTTGGGCTTCGCTGGCTCCGCGGACCAGGCCCGGGGGCTCCAGCCGACGAGCCCCGCGGTGGCACCGGTCATCCCGGCAGCCAGGGCGCCGGCGCTGCCGGCGAGCAGTTGGCGACGGCGTCGATCGATGGTCTCGTGCATCGTTTCCTCCTCGCGGTCAAGGTTTTGAGGGACCCCGCCCTTGTTTTACAAGGCCTTAGGGCAAATCGTACCCCTACTCCCCCTTTATTCACGGGGCAAGGGGGCACCTACCGTTTTTAGAATGAGTTTAGATCATTTTTTTATTACATTCTAAAGGCCACTGCAAGCCCGTTTCTCCGGGCAGTGCAGAGGCCCGCCCTCGACGTAGCCCCATGACCACGTGCCGGTAAGGCTCCTCCATTTCCGGCAAGCCTCAGCGGCGGGCTCAGTATCCGACCACGGAAAGGTGGGGGTCAATTTGCCAGGTCTCGCTCACCAGGCGTCCCTCCCGGTAGGTGAGCACATAGCGCACCTTGATCGCCTGTTTGCCTTGGAACTCGACGTTGGCCGTCACGGTGGCGCCCTGAGGATTGGCGGATTCCTCCACTTTGTCCACGGTCAGCTTGAGCGGCCCCTGGGCCTTGACGAACTTTTCCCACACGGCGCGGATGCTCTGGAGGCCGTCGTAAGTGCCGTTGAGGGGACCGCCCACCCAGTTGAGTCGGGCATGGTCGGCGTAAGCGTCCGTGATGCGGTTGAGGTCGCCGGCGGCGATGGCCTGGAAGTGGGCCTTCGCGTCGTCCACGGCCGGCCCCGCGAAGGCGCTGCTGCTAAGGAGAATGAGCCAGCCCACCGCCACAGCACGTCGTTTCATCGCGTGATCTCCTTAAAAAATGGGTTGAAGGGTCACCACCGTGGTAAACGACCGCCGGCAGGCGCCTATTCCCCGGGCTCTGAACATTTTTTTTTCCAGACGAGCGGCACGGGCCGGCTGCTGTCGCGGGCCGGAGGGATTCTCCGCCGAGGCGCGGGAGATACGTTCTAAGGTTTTTGAACGCCTGTGGGAGGGCGGACGGTCGACGCGCAGAGCGCGGTCGGCAAAGCACCTCTGGCCCCTCAGAAGGGCTTGACCACCACTAGGATCACCACCGCCACCAGGATCACGACCGGAAACTCGTTGAACCAGCGGTACCACACGTGGCTGTGGGTATTGCGCTCTTCGCGGAAATCCCGCAGGAGCTTGCCGCACCACAGGTGGTAGGCGACCAGGACCGCCACCAAGGCGAGCTTGGCGTGGAGCCAGCCGCCGGAGAAGCCATAGCCAAGCCACAGCCATAGGCCCAGGGCGAGGGTCAGCACCCCACCCGGGGTCATGATGCCGTAATAGAGCTTGCGCTCCATCACCTGGAAGCGCTCGCGGCTCACCGCGTCCTCTGCCATGGCGTGATACACGAAGAGCCGGGGCAGATAAAACAGCCCGGCGAACCAGGTCACCATGAAGACGATGTGAAACGCCTTGATCCACAGCATGGCAGGGCTCCGGTACTCAAAAAGGTGCCTCCCTCAGGCGGCATTCATGGCCTGCGGGCTTGCCCAGGCGAGAACCCGGCTCCGGGCAGCCGCAAAGGCAGCCGCCGCAGCCGCACCCCGGTCGCGGCGAACACCGCGCTGGCCACCGCGGGCGCTGCGACCGGCACGGCCGCTTCGCCAACGCCGCCCGGCGGCTCGCCGCTTTCCACGATCTCCACCTGCAGCGCGGGCATTTCCGAAAACGTGAGGATGGGGTAGTCGCGGAACGTGGCCTGGGTGACCCGTCCGCCTTCGATGCGTACCTCTTCCTTGAGGGCCGCCGAAAGGCCCATGGCGATCCCGCCTTCCACTTGGGCCCGCACGCTGTCCGGATTGACCGCCAGGCCACAGTCGATCACGCCCACGGCGCTCTCCACCCGGATGTCCCCTGTTGCGCTTACCGTCACCTCTGCCACCAGGGCGACCCAGGCGCCGAAAGAGGCGTAGGTGGCGATGCCCCGTCCCCGGCCGGGCGGCAGGGGCGCGCCCCAGCCGGCCAGGGCCGCGGCTCGCTCCAGCACCGCCCGCTGGCGCGGGTGAGTGGCGAGCAGGGCGCGGCGGAATTCGAACGGATCGTGACCCCCGGCATGGGCCAGCTCGTCGATGAAGCCTTCCACCACGAAACCGTTTTGCGACGCCCCTACGGCCCGCCATGCCCCGCTGGGCACCGGCAGCACCACTTCCGCGTGCTCCTCCCGGTAGTGGGGGATGGCGTAGGGTACCTCCACCATATCCAGGGCCAACGCCGGGCCAGCGACGCGCACGAACAGGGCTTCGGGCCACCCTTTCCGGTCGAGGGCCGCTTGGAGTCTGGCCCGGTGCGCCGGGCGATAGACGTCGTGCTGCAGGTCGTCGGCCCGGGTCCAGAGGACCTGCACAGGGGCGCCCAGCGCTTTTGAAAGCGCGACCGCCTCGACGACGAAGTCGGTCTCCAGCCGCCGGCCAAAGCCGCCGCCCAGAAAGGCGGTGTGCACCCGCACCCGGGACCGGGGGAGCCCCGCCGCCTCGGCCGCCGCCTTCTGGGCGTCTTCCTGGCTTTGGGTGCCGACCCAGACGTCGCATCCGTCCCCGTGGACGTGGGCGGTGCAATTCATCGGCTCGAGCGTCCCGTGGGCGAGATAGGGGGTCGCGTAGACGGCCTCCAGCACCCGCTCGGCCCGGGCCAGCACCCCTTTGGGGCGGCCGCGGGCACGGGCCACCTTGCCGGGCCGGGCGAGGCCTTCTTCCAACGCCGCTTCGATGTCGTCGTTCGAAAGCGCCGCATGGGGGCCCGGCGCCCACGCGATGTCCAAGGCCTCGCGTGCCTGCAGGGCCTGAAGGAACGTTTGCGCCACTACCGCCACCCCGCTGCCGATTTCCAGGACCCGCGCGACGCCCGGAATGGCCAGCGCCCGAGACGGGTCCACTCGCTGCAGTCGCCCGCCGAACACGGGCGGGCGCGCCACCACGGCGACGAGTTTCCCGGGCACTTCCACGTCGATGCCGTAGACAGTACGGCCAGTCACCATGTCCGGGATGTCCAGTCGGGGCGTCGGACGGCCGATGAAATGGAACGCGGCCGAGGGCTTGAGCGTCACACGGCCAGGCTGCCGTTCCTGCGCCGCCGCTTGCGCCAGCACGCCAAGGGGAAAGTGGCGGCCCGTGGGCTCGTGGATTATTCCATCGTCATAGAGCCGGCATTCCCTGGCCTTGACTCGCCAGCGCTTTGCCGCCGCGGCGAGTAGTTTCTGTCGCGCCTCGGCCCCGGCGCGACGCAACCGCTGCCACTCGCCCCGGATGCTGCTCGAGCCGCCCGTCAGCTGCACGTTCCACATGGGGTTCTTGTACCGGGCCTGCGCCGGGGCGAACTCGGTGCGCAAGGCTGAGGGGGCAACGCCCAGCTCCTCGGCCACCAGCAGGGCGAGGCCCGTCAGAGCGCCTTGGCCCATTTCCGAGTGGTTGATCACCACGGTGAACACGCCGTCGGTGCTCAGGCGCACGAAATCGTTGAGGGGAAATTCACGGCTCCCGGGCGGCGGTGGGGAGAGGGCCGCCGGCGCTGCGGTGGGCAGCTCGCCCTGCGCTGCCCGTTCGAAGGCACGGCGGATCCGGGGGTACGTCCCGCAGCGACACAGCACTTCGTTTAGGGCTGCCGCCACCTCCTGGGGCGAGGGCCGGGGATGGCGGGCAAGCAGCGCCGCGGCCGTCATGATCTGCCCGCCCTGGCAATAGCCGCACTGGGGCACCTGTTCGGCGATCCATGCCCGCACCACGGGGTGCTCGCTTCCCAGCCCCTCCAGGGTGGTGACGGCGCGGGTCCCCACATCGGCGAGGGTGACCTGGCAGGCCTTGACCGGGGTGCCGTCGAGCCACACCACGCAGATGCCGCAGGCCCCGACGCCGCAGCCGTACTTGGTGCCTTTCAGCCCGAGGGCGTCGCGCAAGGCCCAGAGAAGGGGCGTCTGGGGCTCGAGGCGCAGGCGGTGCCGCCGCCCGTTGATGGCGAGCTCCATCATGGCGATGCCTGCCCTACGACTTCCCCGGGAAAGCTCACTTGAGCAAGCGCCGCCGGGTGAGCACCAGGGCCAGGTAGAAGGCGGCGGCTGCGTAGGCGAGCAGCACCAGCACATGGAGGAGGGGCTGCGTCGGTGCGCGGCCTACCACCAGCGGGCGCACTAGCTCGATGGCGTGGGTGAGGGGCAGTACCTGGGCGACGCTCTGCAGGGCCGCGGGAAGCTGCGCAGTGGGGAAGAACACGCCGCACAAAAGCACCATGGGGGTGACGACCAGGGTGAAATAGTAGAGGAAGAAGTCATAGCTCGGGGACAGGGCGGTGATCACGAGCCCCATGCAGGCGAAGGTGAGCCCGATCAGAGGAATCAAGGGGACGATCCACAGGGTGAGGGGCGAATGGGAGAGCCCCAGAAGCCAGATGACGGCAAGGATCGCCATGCCGGAGAGAAAGCTTTTGGAGGCGGCCCACGCGGCTTCCGCCGTCACCACGTCGTCCAGGGTGACGGGGGCGTTCAGGATCGCGTCCCAGGTACGTTGTACGTGCATGCGGGAGAAGCCGGAGTAGAGCGCTTCGAAGGTGGCGCTGTTCATGGTGCCGTAGCACACGGTGCCGGCGGCGAGGAAGGTGATATAGGGTACGCCCTCCACGGTGGGGAGGAGCCCCCCCAGCCCGAAGCCCAGGGCGAGCATGTAGAGCATGGGGTCGGCCAGGTTGCCCAGCATGGAGGGGATGGCGAGCTTGCGCCACACCAGGAAATTACGCCGCCATACAGGCACGAAACGCAGCGACAGTCGCGGCGGTTGCAGGTGCTTGGGATTGAAGCCGTTCAATCGGCGGATGGCGGGAAGCGGGGCGCTCACGGCACCTCAGCGAATCGGATGGCGTCAGTCACGGATGTCCCGGCCGGTGAGTTTCAAGAACACGTCTTCCAGGTTGGCGGGTCGGTGCAGATAACGCAGGCCGGGCCGTCCTTCCAGATCGGCGATGATGGGCTGGGCGTCATCGCAATAGCAGAAAGCGGTCTCCCCGGCGACCTCCACCCGCCGGCTCAGCCTCCTCGCTTGCTCCCGCGCCCACGCCTCAACGCCTTCACCGTACACCTCTACCACTTCCCGTTCGATGTGGTGGCGGATCAGCGCCCGGGGGGAACCATGGGCGATGATGCGGCCGCCGTCCATGACCGAAAGGGCGTCGCACAGCCGTTCGGCCTCGTCCATGAAATGGGTGGTGAGCACAATGGTCTTGCCCAGGGCGAGCAGGTGCTTGAGCCGCTCCCAGATCAGATGTCGCGCCTGGGGATCGAGCCCGGTGGTGGGCTCGTCCAGGAACAGGAGGTCGGGGTCGTTCACCAGCGCCCGGGCCAGGGTGAGACGCCGGCGCATGCCGCCGGAGAGGGTTTGGATGCGGGTATCGGCCCGGCCCTCGAGCCCGGCGAAGGCGAGCAGCGCCGGAACGCGCTTCCCCACCGTTTGGTCGTCCAGGCCGAAATAGCGCCCGAACACCAGCAGGTTTTCGGCCACGGTAAAATCCGGATCCAGGTTGTCGAACTGGGGCACCACTCCCACCCGCATCCGGGCTTCTCGCGCCCGCGTGGGTACCGGCTCTCCCAGCAGGCGGATTTCGCCGCCGTCGGGATCGGTGAGCCCCAGGCACAGCCGCAGGGTGGTGGTCTTGCCCGCCCCGTTGGGACCGAGTAGCCCGAAGCACTGGCCGCGTGCGACGGTCAGGTCCACGCCTCGCACCACCTCGTGCTTCCCGTAGGACTTGCGCAACCCCCGCACGGTTAGGATCTGCATGCAGCGGCCACTAGGCGCTTGAGCAGGGGCAGGCGCCCGTGGAAGAAGTGCTCGCCCCCCGGAATGACTACCACCGGCAGCCCCTGGGGACGCGCCCAATCCATGACTTCGCTTAAAGGAACCACGTCGTCGTGCTCGCCGTGGATGACGAGCGTATCCTCGGGCACATTGGGCATGGCTACGCGGTTGACCGCCGGCGCCACCAGCACTAGGCGAGCGGGCGGGAGCCGCCGCCCGGCCCGGGCCTGGATGGCGGCGCCGAAGGAGAAGCCGGCAAGCCACAAGGGGCTAGCGCCCAAGGTGGCGAGGGCCCATTGTGCTACCGCCACTGCGTCCTCGGTCTCTCCTTCGCCCTCGTCGAAGGCGCCGGCACTGTGCCCGACGCCCCGGAAGTTGAAGCGCACGGCGGCGAAGCCCTCTGACTCAAACGCCCGGGACAGGGTAGTGACCACTTTGTTGTCCATGGTTCCCCCATAGAGGGGATGGGGATGGGCGATCACGGCGATGCCCCTGCGCGGCGGGCCGGGATCGGCTAGGGCCGCTTCGATCGGGCCCACGGGGCCGGCGATCCGTATGGTGTTATGCTGCATGGTGGCCTGGAACCGTGACCGGAGAAGGCACGGACTCAAATGCGTAGCCGCTCCACGATGCGGCCGTGCACCAGGTGTTCTCGGATGATTTCGTCGATGTCATCCTTATCCACGTAGGTGTACCAAATCCCTTCGGGATAGACCACCAAGACAGGCCCCTCGCTGCACCGATCCAGGCAGCCCGCCTGGTTGACTCGCACCTTTGCGGGACCGGCGAGCCCGAGGGCTTTGACCTGCTCCTTGGCATAGGCCCGCATCGCCTGGGCGCCGTGGTTGTTGCAGCACGCTTCCCCCGCTTCTCGCTGGTTGCAGCAGAAGAAGACGTGGTACTTGTAATAGCTCACGATGGTGGGAGGGAAGGAATGGGAGCGGGAAATTATACCAGTTGGCGATCAGGCTTCCGGAGTGCGGGGACGCGCTACCCCCGGCAACGCCCGAGCCTGTCGCCGGCGGATCTGGGGCGGCGCCAATGAGACCGGAATCGGCGCTCGCGAATCCCCTCGCCGGGGTGCTGCGCTACCACGAGGCGAGCAAGCATCACCCGGACCGGTACGCACCCGGCCCAGGAGGTCTCGACTGGGCCAACCAGCCGGATCCCTTCCGTACCTATGCCGGCGCCCAGCAGCTTGCCCTGCCCTTGATGGCGGACCGGCTGCCGATCCTCTATGAGGATGTACGCCGCGGTGCCCGCGATCCCCGTCCCCTCGATCGGCAGGCGATCGCGCTCCTGTTCGAGCTTTCCTTGGGACTGTCTGCCTGGAAGCGTTACGGCTCGAGCCGCTGGGCCCTGCGCTGCAATCCTTCCAGCGGCAACCTCCATCCCACGGAAGCGTATCTGGTCTGCGGCGAGCTGCCCGGCCTGGCCCGGGGCGTGTACCACTACGTGAGCCGGGACCACAGCCTGGAGCGGCGGGGGATTCCTCTGGAGACCCAGCGCTGGGACCAAGCCCTCATGGGCGGCGTGTGGGTGGCCCTGACGGGCATCCACTGGCGCGAGGCATGGAAGTACGGGCTGCGGGCTTGGCGCTACTGCCAGCACGACTGCGGCCACGCCATTGGTGCCCTAGCCTACGCGGCCGCCGCCTTGGGCTGGAGGGCGCGGCTTATGCTCGGCATGGGGGATGAGGGCCTTTCGGTGCTGCTGGGGCTCGCTGGCCCATGGGGCGAGGCGGAGCCCGAATTCCCCGAGGCATTGCTTTGGATCGGCCCGGGCGTCCCGCCGCCCCGGAGCATCGAAGTGCCCCGGGACGGCCTGCGCTTTGTCGGGCAGCCCAACCGGCTGAGCCCCGAGCAGGTCCCCTGGCCGGGCATCGACGACGTGGAACGGGCGACCCGTCGGCCCGCCGGCTTGGAGCCGCCGCCCTGGACGCCGGCGCCCCTGCCGCCGTTGACGCCCACCGGCTGCGGGCTTTCGGCCGCCGCGCTGATCCGCCAGCGACGCAGCGCGGTGGATTTCGATGGTGTCACTTCTCTCTCCAGGGCCCGCTGGTTCACCCTGCTGGATGCCTTGCTGCCGCGCCCCCACGTGCCGCCTCTCGACGCCTGGTCGTGGCGACCGCGGGTCCATCCCGTCTTCTTCGTCCACCGAGTGGATGGGGTGGCACCGGGCCTATATGCCCTGGTGCGTGACGAGGACGCCTATCCGCGGCTGCGTGCGGCTTTGCAGGGCGAGTGGGCGTGGCGGCGGGTCGAATCGGCGCCAGCCCACCTGCCCCTGTACCTGCTCGCCGAAGGCGACGCCCGGGACCTCGCCCGCTTCATTTCTTGCCACCAGGACATCGCGGCTGATTCCTGTTTCGCTCTGGGTTTTCTTGCCGAGTTCGACACGGCCCTCGCTGCAGGACCCTGGGTGTACCGGGAGCTCTACTGGGAGGCGGGACTGCTCGGCCAGATCCTCTACCTGGAGGCGGAAGCGGCGGGCATCCGGGGCACCGGCATCGGCTGCTTCTTCGACGACGCGATGCACCGCCTGCTCGGCATCGAGGATCGCTCGTTCCAGTCCCTTTATCATTTCACCGCGGGCGGCCCGGTGGAGGACTCGCGGTTGCAGACCCTCCCGCCCTACGCGCACCTGCGCCGGTGAGGGCGAAATAGCCCAGCGCCAGCACCGGCCACAGCTCCGCCACGAAACCGGTGATGCCGTTAAAGTTGAGCAGATGGCCGTAGCGCCAGTCGAACAGGCGTAACACCGCCGAAGCGGTGGCGGCGTGCTCGAAGGCATAGGCGAAGACCAGGCTTGCTGCAGCCCCCGCCATCCCTACCCAGGCCCGAGGGGTGCGCCCCAGGCGCAGCACCAGTGCGGCGAAGGCGAGCCCGTAGGCGGTCCCCAAAGCCGCCTCCACGCTCAGCCATTGCAGCACCGCTTCGGGCTTGAGCAACAGATGCGCGGCGAGCAGCTTGCCCAGGGCGATGGCTACCAGCACCAGCGTGCAGAGCCAGAAGCGCGGGCGCGGTCTCGGTGTGAGCAGGGACACCAGCATGGAGAGGGTCAGGGTGTTGCTCAGGGAAAGGCCGAGCTGGGTGAAGGAAAATCCTTGCACGGCGGCGGGTTCCAGAGGAACGGCGGCTTCGAGCACCCGGCTTGCCATCCATGGCAGGGAAGGATTGGCTTGGGCAAAGAAGAACAGGGCGACAAGCACCAGCCCCGCGTCGGCGGCGCGGCCAGTGTGAAACCAATAGTCGCGCACGTCCGTCAGGGTGGAGAGGGCTGCCGGCCGTCGGAGCAGGGGCACGGCCAGGGCGGCCCCCAGCAAGGCCCCGGCACCGTTGGTAAGCAGATCCAGGTTGGAGGCGATGCGGCCGGGCACGAACTGCTGGCCGAATTCCATGAGGAAGCTCAGGCTCACTCCCAGCAGGCAGGTGGCGACCACGGCGGCCGACTTGGGCCAGCGGCGGGGCAGCGACACGATGACCAGAAAGCCGAAGGGAAGGTAGGCGGCCATGTTGATCAGCACGTCGCCCCGGGTCACGTAGCGGGGCCACGAGGCGAGCACGAATGCCAGCAGTGGCCGCTGCGGCACCTGCCAGCCGGCGAAAGGCGCCAGGCTGGCATAGGCAATGAGCAGTGTATATGCTAGGGCGGCGTAGAGGCTCAGCCGGAAAGGGCGAAGCGCCGGGGTCTGGGCTTCCTCGGAAGGCTCGCGCATGGCTGAGCGACAGGCGGAAACGGTGGCATTCTACGATATCTTCAACGGCGACGCCGACGGCCTCTGCGCGCTCCATCAGCTGCGACTCGAAGAGCCTCGTGACGCCGTGCTGGTGACCGGCATCAAGCGCGAGGTGCGCCTGCTCGGGCGCATTGCCCCCGTGGCTGGCGATGTGCTCACGGTGCTGGACATCTCCCTCGCGGAGAACCGCGATGCCCTCGCCCACGCCCTCGAGGCCGGCGCCCGATGCCTCTATTTCGATCACCACTACGCGGGGGAAATTCCCCGCCATCCCAATCTGGAGGCCCACATCGACCCGGCGCCGGACCTGTGCACCAGCCTGCTGGTGGACCGGTATCTCCACGGCCGCCATCGGGCCTGGGCGGTGGTGGCGGCCTTCGGTGACAACCTGTTCGATTCCGCCCGCCGCGCAGCCTTGCCCCTGGGGCTTTCGGAAGAAGCGCTTGCAAAGCTGCGGGCGCTGGGAGAAACCCTCAACTACAACGCCTACGGAGAGTCGGTGGAGGAGCTGTACTTTCACCCCGCTGAGCTGTACCGGCGCTTAAGCCGTTATGCCGATCCCTTCCGGTTCATCGCCGAGGAGCCAGCGTTCCAGCAGTTGCGCCGCGGCTATGCGGATGACATGAAAAAGGCGATGGCAGTCGAGCCCATGCGCCAGACCACGGCAGGGGCGGTGTACCTGTTGCCCGATGCGGCGTGGGCGCGGCGCGCCTGCGGCGCCTTCGCCAACTACCTGGCCCGCACTCACCCGGGGCGCGCCCACGCGGTACTCACGCCCTCACTTGCCGGCGGCTACACGGTGAGCGTGCGCGCCCCCATTGCCCGTCCGCTGGGAGCCGACCTCCTGTGCCGGCAGTTTCCTTCCGGCGGCGGGCGCCCGGCGGCCGCCGGCATCAACCGGCTGCCGGCGGAGATGGTGGAGGCGTTCGCGCGCAAGTTCGAGGAAAGCTTCGCTCCCGGCTCGTGACGCGCTCAGCCGAAAGGGTGTCCGCGCCAGGGTGGGATGTAGAGGCCGTCTTCAGGGCACCGCGCCGGCAGTGCCATTTTCATGGCGGCGCGTTGCGCTGTCGCTCGACGCACCGGCCACCGCCGTGACGGTCATCGGACCTTGACTTCCACCCACAGGCGATTCAGCAAGCGGCGGGTCTTGCGATCGTAGTCCCGCAGGTCGTGGAGCCGCTTGAATTGCTCTGCGTCTGGGAACAGATCCCGGTTCGCCTTGATCTCCGGTTTGATGTAATCCATGGCCTTCATGTTGGGATTGCCAGCGCCGATCTCGTTGGTGATGGCAGCCGAGGCTTCCCCTTCTAGCCAGAAGTTGATGAACTGGTGGGCCAGGTCGGGGCGCTGGCCGGTTTTGTGGATCACCAGGTTGTCCAGGGCGAACACCGCTCCTTCTTTCGGGGTGGAATAGCCGATCGCGAAGGGTCGCCCGGCCGCCCGGGCGTCCTGCTGGGCAGTGTAGAAATCGTTGGAATAGCCGTGGGCCACCCACACGTTGCCGATGGCGAGCTCCTTGAAATAGCTGCCGGCGTTGAACGCCGCCCAGTAGGGCTTGGCCTCGATGATGACGTCGCGAGCCTCCTTGAGCTTCTTTTCCTCGCTCTCGTTGGCGTCGTAGCCCAGATAGATCAAGGCGGCGGCGAACAGCTCCCGCTGGCTGTCCAGCACCGTGACCTTGCCTTTGATCTTGCTCAGGTGCTGCGGATCGAAGATGAGGGCCCAAGTGTCAGTGGGTAGCCCCAGCTCCCGCACCCGTTCCAGGTTATAGCCGACGATGGTGAGCGTGTACATGTAAGGCACCGAATAGCGGTTGCCGGGATCGAACCAGGGGTTCAGGAACTGGGGCTTGATGTTGACCAGGTTGGGGATCTTCGACTTGTCCAGGGGCCGGAGCTGGCCGGACTTGATGAGGGCCTCCACCGCATTACCCGTGGGTACCAGCAGGTCATAGCCCGTGGCGCCGGCGGCGAGCTTGGCCAGCATCTCCTCGTTGTCGGCGTAATAGTCCTGGGCGAGGCGGCAGCCGCACCGCGCTTCGAAGGCGCGGACCGACTCCTCGGTGATGTAATTGTTCCAGTTGAACAGGCGCAGCACCGCTTGCTGGGCGCGGGCGGGACGAATCCCGGGTGAAAGCACGAACCCTGCCGCGGCAAGCAGCGCCTTAAGCGCACGCCGGCGGCCCCACTTCATGCCTTGGCCCTCAGTACGTCCGGAGCTACGCGCCCGGCGATGACGATCATGGCGAGCGTGATTAGCATCATCAGCGCCGAGACTGCGTTCACTTCGGGCGTCACCGCCACCTTGATCATGGTGTAGATCTCCAAGGGCAGCGTCTTGGTGCCCACGCCAGAAGTGAAAAAGGTGATGACGAAATCGTCGATGGAGAGGGTGAATGCCATGAGCGCCCCGGCGATGATCCCCGGAAGGATCAAGGGCAGGGTCACCAGGCGGAAGGTTTGCCATGGGCTCGCCCCCAGGTCCCGCGCCGCCTCGAAGATGCTCTCGTCCATCCCAGCCAGACGTGCGCGCACGATGATGGCGACAAAACCGATACAGAAAGTGATGTGGGCGATGATCACGGTGACGAGCCCTAGGTCGAACTCTACCCCCACCGTCGACAGGAGCGGCTTCAGGGAGTTGAGAAAGTAGATGAGCAGCGAGACTCCCAGCAGGATTTCTGGCATGGCGACGGGCGTGAACACCATGAAAGGCAGGAATCGGGACCGGTAGCGGTGCATGGCAATGCCAGCCATGGTGCCGAGCACCGTGGCGATGCCGGCAGCAGTCAGAGCAATCAGCACCGAGTTGCGGGCGGCAATCAGCATGTCGGCGTTGTTGAACAGCCGCCGGTACCAGTCCAAGGTGAAGCCCACCCATTCCGCGTTGAGCTTGGAATCGTTGAAGGAGAAGGTGACGACGATGACCAGCGGGATGTAGAGGAAGGCGTAGGCGAGGAGGCTTGCGTACCAGAGCCAGAAATCGGGCATGCGGCGCCGCTCGCCGAGCCAGCCCAGGGCCGCGGCGGCGCCAAGCAGGAGGCAGCCGGCAGCGAAAAGCAGGTAGCGCGCCTCGCCAGCAAAGCAGCTCCAGAAGAGCACGGCGATGGCGAGCACTTCGACGCCCAGGCCCAGCTTACGCATGGCGCAACTTCCGCCCCGCGAACCAGGCTGCCAGGCCCGCCACCGCCAGCACGCACACGGTGAGCATGAGCGACAGCATGGAGCCGAACGGCCAGTCCCGCACCCCTAGGAATGCCTCCTTGATCATGTTGCCCACCATCCAGTCCCCGATGCCGCCCAGGATCTCGGGAATGGCGAACATCCCCAGCACCGGGATGAACACCAGCGCTGAGCCGGCGAAGACGCCGGGCAGGGAGAGCGGAAAGGTCACCTTCCAGAACCGGTGCCAGGCGTTGGCGCCCAGGTCTTGGGCCGCATCCAACAGGGCCGGGTCATGTTTTTCCAGGTTGGTGTACAGGGGCAACACCATGAACGGCAGGTGCACATAGACCATGCCCACGATCACCGCCGTGCGCGTGAACAACAGCTCGAAGGGTCCCAGGATGATCATCCAGGCGTAGACCCGTACCAGGAAGTTGCTGGCGAAGGGCAGCACCACCAGCAGTACCATGAGGTCGCGATACTTGCGGGGGCTTCGGGCGATGAGCAGCGCCAGGGGGTAGGCGATCACCAGGCACAGCAGGGTGGTGAGCGCGGCGATCACGAAGGACTTGAGAAAGATCTGAAAGTAGATCCAATCGCCAAAGAAGATGCGGTAGTTCTCCAAAGTAAGGCCCGCCTCTTCTCCGGGCTCGGTGGCAAAGAGGGGGGCGAGCCCGCCGAACTCGCCGGGATGGCGGAAGGAAGCCACCACCATGATGACTGAGGGCAGGACGAAGAACAGCAGGAGGAAGAAGAAAGGCGGCCCGCTCACCAGCCAGCGGGTCAGTCGTTCCCCGGAGATCCTATTCACGCAGGAATACCCCCGCGTCATGGCGCCAGGCCACGTCCACTGGATCGCCCACTTCGAAAAACCGGGCCCGGCCTGGGGCGGAATTGGCAAGCAGCGCCTCCACCCGGGCTCCGTTTTCCAGGTCCACGATGTAGGTGGTCACGTCGCCCACATAGAGCAAATCGTGTACCCTGCCCGGGAAGTGATTCTTGAGCTCCGCCGCTCCGGGGGCGGTAATGCGCACCTGCTCGGGGCGGATGGCGAACGCGCCTCTCATCCCAGGCCGCACGCCATCGGCGGGGGGCGCGTGGATTTCCCCCAGTCCAGGCACGGTGAGCACCAGCTGAGTGGGGGTTGCCTCCTTCACCTCCGCTTCCATCAGGTTGATGTTGCCGATGAAGTCGGCGACGAAGCGGTTTTTCGGAGCACTGTAGAGCCGGGAAGGCTCGTCCACCTGCTCGATGCGGCCCCGGTTCATGACGGCGATACGGTGGGACAGGGCCAGGGCTTCGGCCTGGGAATGGGTGACAAAGACGAAGGTGATACCCACATCCCGCTGCAGCTTGATGAGCTCGAGCTGCATCTCTTCCCGCAGCTTCGCGTCCAAGGCCCCCAGCGGCTCGTCCAGGAGGAGGAGGCGGGGATGGTTGACGATGCCCCGAGCGAGGGCGACCCGCTGCTTCTGGCCGCCGGAGAGCTCGTGGGGAAAGCGCTCGGCCTTGTCCGAGAGGTGCACCGCTTCTAGCGCCTCGGCTACCTTGGCCTTGATGGTGGCCGGATCCTTGCCCGCCATCTTGAGGGGGAAGGCTACGTTGTCTGCCACCGTCATGTGGGGGAAAAGGGCGTAGCTCTGGAACACCGTGTGGATCGGTCGCTTCTCGGGCGGGGTGGCGCCTAGGTCTCGGCCGTCCAGGACGATCTGCCCCTCGTCGGGCAGGTCGAAGCCGGCGATCATCCGCAGCAGCGTGGTCTTGCCGCAGCCAGAAGGGCCGAGCAGGGTAAAAAACTCTCCCGCCTCGATGGAAAGGCTCACGTGATCCACTGCCGTGAACTCCCCAAAGCGGCGGGTGACGTTGCGAATCTCCAGAAGCGCCATGGGCCGGATGCGGGAAAATTGGGACGCAATTCTAGCACCGCGCGGCCGCGCGCCAAGCCGTTTTTTACAGGTAGAAAAAGGCAGCGAGCTGCAGCCCGAGCAGGGCGGTGAGCAGGAGGGCGACCCAGGCGAGGCGCCGACTCTGGCGCTTCTGCTCCTCGAGCAGACGGGCGAGCTGGCCGGGCATGGGAGGGTCGGCCGCTTGGACGAGGGCCCGGTGGGCGAGCCGGGGCAACTGGGGCAGGAGAGCGGGCCAACGGGTCGATTCCTCCCGCAGGTGGCGCACCAGGGCCCGGGCGCCCACCTGCTCGTCCATCCAGCGCTCGAGAAAGGGCTTGGCCGTCTTCCACAGGTCTAGGTCTGGATCGAGCTGCCGACCCAGGCCCTCGATGTTGAGCAGGGTCTTCTGCAGCAGCACGAGCTGGGGCTGCACTTCCACGTTGAAGCGACGCGCCACCTGGAATAGCCGCACCAGGAGCTTGCCAAAGGAGATTTCCTTGAGGGGGCGGGCGAAGATGGGCTCGCACACGGTACGGATCGCCGCTTCGAATTCCTCCACCCGCGTCTCTCGGGGTACCCAGCCGGCCTCCACGTGGGCCTGGGCGACGCGTTTGTAGTCCCGGCGGAAGAAGGCGATGAAGTTCTGGGCCAAGTAGTTCTTGTCCACCTCGGTGAGGGTGCCCATGATGCCGAAGTCGAGGGCGATGTAGCGGCCGTCTTCGCCCACGAAGATATTGCCCGGGTGCATGTCGGCGTGGAAGAAGCCATCCCGGAATACCTGGGTGAAGAAAATCTCCACTCCAGCGCGGGCGAGGAGGGGGATGTCGATGCCCTGGGCCTTGAGCCTGTCCACCTGGCTGATGGGGATGCCGTGCATGCGTTCCATCACCATCACTTCGCTGGAGCAGTAGTCCCAGTACACCTCGGGCACCTGCAGTAACGGTGAATGCTCGAAATTGCGGCGCAACTGGCTGCAGTTGGCCGCCTCCCGCATGAGGTCCAACTCGTCGTACAGGTGGCGTTGGAATTCGGCCACCACCTGCCGGGGCTTGAGCCGGCGGCCTTCGGCCCACAGGGTTTCCACCAGGCCGGCGGCTACCTGGAGGAGCGCCAGATCGTTGGCGATCACCGCCTCGATGCCGGGCCGCAGCACCTTGACTGCTGCTTCGGTCCCGTCGTGGAGCACGGCGAGATGCACCTGGGCGACGGAAGCGCTCGCCACCGGGGTGAGATCGAACTCGCGGAACACTTGCCGGTAGCCTTGAGGGAAATTGCGCTGCAGGATTTCCTCGACCTGGGGCGAGGGGAACGGGGGCACCTGGTCCTGGAGCTTGGCGAGTTCGTCGGCGATGTCGGTGGGCAGGAGATCCCGGCGGGTGGACAGCACCTGCCCGAACTTGACGAAGATGGGGCCCAGGGCCTCCATGGCCAGGCGCAGGCGCACCGCCCGGGGCGCCTCCAGCTTTCTCCAGAACATGAGGAAGCGCACAAGCCCCCGCAGCCAGCGGAAGCGCTCGTGTCCCAGGATGAACTCATCCAGGCCGAAGCGCTGGATCACCCAGGCGATCTTGATCAGCCGCGCAAACCGCATGGCAGGGAAAGGAAGCCGGGGGAGCAGCGGGGTGGGTGCGCCCTCGCCCGGCGCGCCGCGGCCCCCAGGGGAAAAGGACTCGGGATAGGCTGCGGAGCCGTCAAGCGCTGGAACCTTTCCCGGCTTCGCCCTCCAGCCGCTCGATCCGCTTCTCCAGGCGCTCCACGTCGTCGCGCAGACTGTCCACCTCGCTCAGGAACCGAGCGACCTCTTCCCGCTTGGGCAGAAGGCCCTGCTCCTCTCGGGCGTATTCGGCCAGCATCTCGGCGACACTACCGGCCGCCTGTACCGGCCAGCGGGCGAGGGCTGTGCCGCCTTCCACCAGCCGATGGGCCAGCACATCGCCCATCACGCGGCTTAAGTCCTCCTCCACGTCCCAGCGCAAGTGGCGAAACAGGTGCGCCACGTCGGCGGCGAGCTCCGCGTCGCCTTCGGTATCCACCTCCCGGTAGGCGGCCTCATCCTCGAGCAGCAGCCGCGGCAGCAGAAAGGGCGAAAGACGCAGGATGAGCGCCGGCTCTGTCTCCTGGGGTGCCACCACGTAGCCCTCCTCTCCTATCGCCAGCGTCGCGTCGAGGGGCGCGACGACGAAGCGCACCGCCTTGCCCGCGTGGCGGCGCAGCCGCTCCCGGGCCCAGGCCGAGCGCTCGAGGGCGTGGTTGACAGCGGCGGCGAAAGCGCGGCTCAACATAGGAAAGGCAGCCACCCACAAGGGAACAGGCCTGAATTTTAACCCTTAAAGCCCGAGGTCACGGCCCCGGCCCCTGGACCGAGCCCGCCAGCCGTGATCGTTTGCCCCATGGTAATCTTCGTTCCGCGGCCAGCACCCCGGTGCCGCGGCGGGTAACGGCGCGGGGTTTCGGGTCAAGGAGGTCTCGATGGGCATTCTCTCTTGGATCGTGTTTGGGC
>NZ_DAIRTR010000045.1:0-21307 GCF_036803785.1 Pelomicrobium sp.
CCCTCGACCAGGCTAAAGCCCGCCCCCCGGTTCTGCAGGCTCACGCCGGTACCGGGTACCACCACACCGGAACCGAAGCCCATGTAATTGGACTGGATCAATGACACCATCATGCCGGAGGCGTCGGCAGCGGTAAGGTACACGGTGCCGCCGCCCGGATGGCGGTGGTTCGGGCAGGAGGCCTTGTGCCGGTCGATGCGCGCCGCCTGCTCCCGGAGATAGGCCGGGTCGAGGAGCGCGCTGGGGGCCACGGTCATGGCGGCGGGGTCCCCCACATGACGATAGAGGTCGGCAAAGGCGAGTTTCATGGCCTCCACCTGCAGGTGCACGCTATCGGCGCAATCCACCGGGCACGAGGCGAGATCGACATGGGACAAGATCCCGAGGGCCTCGAGCGCCGCGATGCCCTGAGTGTTGGGCGGTATCTCGTGGAGCGTAAAGCCGCGGTAGCACTGAGCGAGGGGTTGCACCCAGTCCACCGTGTGGCTCGCCAAATCCTCCAGGGTCAGCACCGCGCCGTGGGCTCGGGCATGGGCGGCGATGCGTTGCGCCAGCTCGCCCCGGTAGAACGCTTCTCCCTCCGAGAGCGCGATCATGGCCAGGCTCTTCGCCAGATCCGGAAAAGCGAAACGCTCACCGGGAAGCGGCGCACGCCCCTTTGGCAGGTAGGCCTGGGCAAATCCTGGCTGGGAAGCAAGCGCAGGCGCCATGGCGGCCCACAGCCGGGCGATGGTGGGGGACACCAAGAAGCCGTCGGCGGCATAGCGAATGGCTGGCTCGAACAGGTCGGCGAAGGGGAGCCTCCCGAAACGCCGGGACAGGGCCACCCAACCCGCCACCGCCCCAGGTACGGTCACCGATTCCCAGCCGAGGACGGGCATCGCCCTCATGCCCTGGAAGCGCCTCGGGCTCCACGCCTTCGGCGCCCGGCCCGAGGCGTTGAGCCCGTGCAGACGCATGCCATCCCACACCAAGGCGAAGGCGTCCGAGCCAAGACCGTTGCCGGTGGGCTCCACCACGGTGAGGGCAATAGCGCAGGCGAGGGCCGCGTCCACGGCGTTGCCGCCCCGCTGGAGCATGGTGAGCCCGGCCTGGGCCGCCAAGGGCTGAGAGGTGGCCACCACGTTGGCCGCCAGCACCGGCATGCGCTGGGAAGGATAGGGAAAGTCCCAATGGAAGGGCGCCGCGATGGGCGGGGAAGAAAGCGCGGACGAGTCGTTCATGGAGAATGGGCTCGGACCAGAAACGTATAATGCGACCGCCCGCAGTCTACCCGCTCGCCACGCGAATACCTAGCCCGCAAGCCACGGAGAACGGGTCTCCCAGGCGGGAAACTCGTCCGCGGGAATCGGCGCGCTGATGCAATAACCCTGAGCCATGTCGCACCCCAGCTCCGCCAGGCGTCCCCAGATCGCCTGCGTCTCCACCCCTTCGGCTACCACCTCCAGGTTCAGGCCATGGGCCAGCTCGATGGTGGAGCGCACGATCATGGCGGAGTCGGCGCTGTCCACCATCCGCCCGACGAAGGACTGGTCGATCTTGATGGTGTCCACCGGCAGCTTCTGGAGATAGGCCAAGGACGAGTAGCCGGTGCCAAAATCGTCGATGAAAAGCTCCACCCCCAGGTCCTTCAGCCGCCGCAGGGTCTCCAGGGATCCGGCCGGATCGTCCATGAGAGCGCTTTCGGTGAGCTCGAACTGAATCCAGTCGGGCCGGGCACCCCAGGTGGCGAACAGCCCGTTCACCCGGTCGAGCAGCTGGGGATCATGCAGGTCCCGGGCCGATAGGTTGACCGCTAGGGGGCTTTCGACACCCTGCTCTCCCCACGCATAGCGCTGGCGCAAAGCTGCCTCCAGGACCCAGTAGGTCAGCGGCGTGATGAGCCCAGTGCCTTCGGCCAGCTTGATGAACTCGCCGGGATTGATCATGCCGTGGCGCGGATGTCGCCAGCGCACCAGGGCCTCGGCGCCGCAGACTTGGCGCGAAGCCATGCGCACCTTGGGCTGGCAGTAGAGCAGGAGCTCATGGTGCTCGATGGCGCGGCGCAGCTCACCCATCAAGACAAGGCGCCGGGTGCTGTCGCTGTCGAGGGCGCCGGCGTAGACGGCGAACCCACTGCCCCGGCGCCTGGCCTGGTAGGCCGCCATGCTGGCCCGGCGCATGAGCACGTCGGGCTCCGTGCCGTGGCCGGGGAAGAAGGCGATGCCGATATGGGCTCGGGCCTCCACTAGCAGCCCGGAAAGCTCTATTGGGTCATAGAGGGCAACCAGCAGCCGCTGGGCGAGTTGGATCGCCTTGTCAGCGTTCACCCGGGGCAGGAGCAGCGCGAACTCCCCCTCGGCCACTCGCGCCACTACGCCGCCCTCCCCCGCGACGCCGGAAAGCCGCGAGCCGATCTCCTTGAGCAGGGCATCGCCCTCCCGGTAGCCCAGGGTTTCGTTGATCTCGCGGAAGCGGCCCACCTCCAGGTGCAGCAGGGCGAAGGAGCGGTTGTGCACCCGGGATTCGGCGATCAGCCGCTCTAAGCGCTCTCCTAAGCTCACTCGGTTGAGCAGCCCGGTGAGCGAATCGAAGTAAGCCATGCGGCGGATGGTCTCCTCCGCCGCCCGTGCCCGGGCGCGGGCGCGCAAAGCGGACAGCCCGTAGCTCACATCTTCCGCTGTTTTCTTGAGCAGCTCTACTTCGGCTTCGTGGAAGGCGTCCGGTTCCGGCGCGCAGATGGCGAGCGCGCCGAAAATCCGGCCGTCCACCCGTAGGGGCAGCGCGATCAGTGAGGCATAGCCGCGACCCAAGAAGCCCTCCCGCCACATCAAGACGTTGGGGTCGGTCGCCACGTTGCGGACGACCGCGGGCTCGCCCAAGCGCACCGCCGTGCCGCTCGCCCCACGCCCCCGCTCCTCGTCCGCCCAGGTGAGCTGGAGTTCCTTCAGAAAGTCCTCGTCCACCCCCATCCAGGCCACCGGCCGCAGGGTGCGCGCCTCGTCCTCTTCCGCCCGGGTCACGTACGCAGCGCGGTAACCCGCCTCCTCCACCACCACCCGGCAGATCTCCCTGAGGAGCTCATCCTCGTTCTGAGCGTGGAGCAGGGCGTGGTTCGACGCTGCGAGGGTGCGGTGGGCGCGGTTGAGCTGCTGCAGCTCCTGCTCCGCCCGCTGGCGCTTCGCCCGCTCCCGTAACGCCTCGATCCCGTAGGCAAGGTCGTCAGAGAGTTCGGTTAAGAGCCTGACTTCCTCGGGATCGAAGGCGTCGGGTTCCGGCGCATAGATGCTGAGCGCCCCCCACACCGCCCCTTCGACGCGCAGCGGAAGCGCGAGCACCGAAGCATAGCCCCGCCGGGCGGCCTCGTTCCGCCAGGAAGGATAGTTGGGATCGGTACGGATGTCCCGCACGATGCAGGGCGCTCCCGTGCGGATGGCGGTGGGATTCGGCCCCTTGCCTCGCTCGGAATCCTCCCGCCAGGTGCGCTTGATGGCGAGGAAGCCCTGGTCCACGCCCCAATGAGCCACAGGCGTGACGGTCTTGTCCTCGTCGTGCTCCGCCCGGCTCACCCAGGCCAGGCGATAGCCGCCTTCCTCCACGATGACCCGGCAGAGGTCCTGCAGCAGCGCCGTCTCGTCTTGTGCCCGTACCAGGGCCCGATTGCAGGCGGACAGCGTTCTGAGCGCCCGCTGCAATCGCTCGACCTCGGACAGGGCCTCGCTGCGGGCAGCCGCCGGCCCGGGGGTTGCCGCGGTCTTTTCTCGGTCCATGTTTCATTATAGGTCCGGGTCCGGGTCCGGGCCCGGGCAGAACAGCGACCGACAGGCCTTCACAGGCTCTCGCCTCCCGCCGCGGTGGGCCGCCACACCAGGAGCCGCCGCTCGGCGAAAGTCACCAAGGCGTCGAGCAGGAGGGCGAAACCGGTCAGCACCAGGATGCCGGCGAACACGGTGTTGATATCGAAGGTCCCCTCGGCCTGGAGGATCAGGTAGCCCACGCCCTGGGCCGAGCCCAGGTACTCGCCCACCACGGCGCCCACGAAGGCCATGCCCACCGAGGTATGCAGGCTGGAGAACACCCAGCTCGTGGCCGAGGGCAGGTAGACGTAGCGCAAGAGCTGCCGCCGGCCGGCACCCAGCATGCGGGCATTGGCAAGCACCACGGGGCTCACCTCCCGCACCCCTTGATAGACGTTGAAGAACACGATGAAGAACACGAGCGTCACGCCGAGGGCCACCTTGGACCAGATGCCGAGACCGAACCACACGGCGAAAATCGGGGCAAGGATCACCCGTGGCATGGCATTCAAGGCCTTGATGTAGGGATCGAGAATGGCGGAAGCGACGGGCGAGAGGGCGAGCCACATGCCGATCACCAGGCCGAAGACGGTGCCCACGGCGAAGGCGAGCAGGGTCTCGACTAAAGTGACCGCCAGGTGTCGGTAGATCTCCCCGCCCACGAACCACTCCCACACCTTGGCCAGCACCACCAGGGGCTGGCCAAAAAAGAAGGGCGGTAGGATCTCCGTTTCCGTAAGGGCCCACCAGGCGAAGAACACGCCCAGTAGAACCAGCACCCGGTAGATCCACAGGGTGCGGGCGCTTGGCTTGGCTCTCATCCCCGCGCTCCCGGTCCGGTCAGCCTTCCATGGTCTGGGCATAGCCCTTCAGCACCTCGGCCTTCATGGTGTGCCAGATACGGCCATGCAGGTCGACGAAATGGGGCGAGAGCCGGATCTCTGCCACGTCCCGGGGCCGGGGCAGGTCGATCGGGTACTCGCCGATGGGGTGGGCTCCGGGCCCCGCTGACAACACCACCACCCGGTCAGAGAGGGCGATCGCCTCCTCGAGGTCGTGGGTGATGAACACCACCGACTTGCGGTCCGCGGACCAGAGTTCAAGCAGCTCGTTTTCCATGAGCTGGCGGGTCTGGACGTCCAAGGCCGAGAAAGGCTCGTCCATGAGTAGGATGTCCGGATCCAGTATGAGCATCTGGGCGAGCGCCGTGCGCTTGCGCATGCCGCCCGAGAGCTGATGGGGAAAGCTGTGTCCGTGGCCGGCGAGCCCCACCCGCCTCAACCATTCGGCGGCCCGCTCTAGCGCCTGCGGCTTCGGGACACCACGGAAGATGAGCCCGGCGGCCACGTTCTCCAAGGCGCTGCGCCAAGGCATGAGGGCGTCGGCCTGGAACATGTAGCCGGCCTTGCGATTGATCCCCTGGAGCCGCTCGCCGAAGACTTCCACGTACCCGCCCGTGGGTGCGAGCAGCCCAGCCGCCACGTTGAGCAGGGTGGACTTGCCGCAGCCGGTGGGCCCCACCACCGATAGGAATTCCCCGCGGGCAACCCGCAGCGTCGCTCCCTGCACCGCGGTGTAATACTGTCCCGGGCCGCTGCGGGAAGGAAACGCCACGGTAATGTCGACCAGGGCCAGCGCGACCTCCTGGGACACGCTTGCGGTAAGGTTGTCTTGCGACGGGCTCATCGCCGGATTTTCTCGCCTCCCCTCCCCTCTGCGACGGATCACGGCTATTTGTATTTCTGCAAAGCCTTACGGACGAAGCCGTTGTCGAAGGTGGCGGCAAGATCGATGTGGGCCGCCTTCTGCACGGAGGGCTCGAACTTCCTGAGCACCGCATACACGCTCTTCGCACCTTCCATCGTGAGCTGACCGTCCGGGGAGAGCGTCGGCAGGTTCTTGATCAGACCCACCCGGTACAGCCCCACGTCGTCGCCGTAGTATTCCGGCGGCACCGTGGCGATGATCTCCTTGTCGCTTGCCTTCTGCAGCCAGCGGTTGGCGCGCACCATGGCATTCACCACTGCCTGCACCGTGTTGGGATACTTTTTCACGAAGTCTTCTTTCAGGTAGATGCAGCCGGCATGGTAAGCGGCGCTGCCATAGGCCTGCCTCATGCCCTCCTCGGTGCGGGTATCCACCTTGATGACGATATCGCCTGCTGCCTCCAGGCGCGTGATCACCGGATCCAGGTTGGAGATGGCGTCGATTTCGCCGCGCTTCATCGCCGCCACCGCCCCAGCGGTGGCGCCCACCCCGATGATCGCCACGTCGGTGGGCTTGAGCCCTTCCTTGACCAGCAGGTTGGACACGAACATGTGGGTGGAGGAACCCGGCGCCGTGACGCCTACTTTCCACCCTTTCATGTCCGCAGGGGAACGCCATTGCTCCGCCTTGGAACTCTGCACTGCTAACACGATCCCCGAGTAGCGGCCTTGCAGCACCACCGCCTTGATGGGAATGCCCTTGGCCTGCATGTTGATGGTGTGCTCGTAGGCGCCGGAGACCATGTCCGCGCTGCCACCCACCAGGGCTTGCAGCGCCTTGGCGCCTCCGGGGAAGTCCACGATCTGGACATTGAGCCCCTCGTCCTTGAAAAAGCCCTTTTGCTCTGCGATCGAGAGGGGCAAGTAGTAGAACAGGCTCTTGCCCCCCACCGCGATGGTGAGATCCGGCTTTTCGATCTTGCCCTGGGCAAAGCCGCCGGGGGCAAACGCTAGCGCCACCATGGCGAGCATCCATCGGATGAGTCGCGCGCGTTTCATCTTATCCCTCCTCGTGTGTTGCAAACCGAATGACCGGCGCCGCGATGGGTACACGGCGGCTTCGGTGATGTGCGCCCCGTGCCCCTGCGCTCCTAGCCGCCTTCGCGTATCCCCTCGACAGAGATGCTAAGGCGCACCTCATCGCTCACCAGGTCAAGGAACCGATCCATGCCGAAATCCGAGCGGCGCACCACGGCGCTCAAATCTCCGCCGCAGATGTAGCGCTGCACCAAAAGGATCCTCACTTCGCGACAGGCGAAGCGCTCGACGGTGAGGGTGAGGGTGCGGGTGCGGCCCCGCACCGTGAGCCAGCCCTCGAACTGCCGGGGCAGCCCGTTTTCGAAGCGCGTGGCTTTCGCCACGAACCGTGCCACCGGAAACGAGGCGGCGTCGAAGAAATCGGCATCCCGCAATAGTCGATCCAGCGCCTCCGCACCAGTGGAGACGCTTGCTGTATCGATCAGCGCATCCACTTCGGCCGTCTGTGCCTGGGCATCCAGGCTGGCGCGGCCCTGGTCCAGGTTGAACCGGCCGCGCAAGGTAGATACCCCGACGTGGGTGACGGCGAAGTACACGTAGGTATGCTGGGGATCCAAACGGAAGCGCTCCGCTGCAGCTGCCGGGGCGGCCAGCGCCAGCAGAAGCGAAGCCACTGCCCAGCGGCGGAACAAGCCCAGAGCGCCCCTCTGGCGCGCGCAGTCCATCAAATGACCCCGGCCTTGCGCAGCCGCTCCCGCGCGGGAGCGTCGTAGCCGAGCCGCGCGAGCACCTCGTCGGTGTGCTCCCCCAGCGCTGGCCCGAGCGAGTGGGTGTCCCCTGGCGTCTCCGAGAGCTTGGGCACGATGCCCGGGAGCTTGAGGGAGTGTCCATCGGGCAGCCGGTACTCGCGAATCATCTCCCGCGCCTGGTAATGGGGATCGGCCACGATGTCCGCGATATCGTAGATGCGCCCTGCCGGCACTTCCGCCCGTTCCAGGGTTTCGAGCACTTCCTCCAGACAGTGGGCTCGGGTCCATTCGCTGATGGCGGTCTCGATGCGCTCGGTGTGCTTCACCCGTCCGTCATTGTGGGCGAGCTCCGGATCGCTGGCCAAATCTTCCCGCCCGATGGCTTTCATCATGCGCTTGAAGATGGAATCGGCGTTGGCGCCGATCACCACGTATTTGCCGTCTTTGCACGGATAGGTGTTGGACGGGACGATGCCGGGAAGGGAGGCGCCGCTACGCTGCCGCACAAAGCCGAACATGTCGTACTCGGGCAGTAGGCTCTCCATCAGGTTGAACACCGATTCGTACAGCGCCACGTCCACCACCTGGCCGCGCCCGCCCCTCACCTCCCGGTGGCGCAGCGCCAAGAGCGCGCCGATCACCCCGTGCAGCGCGGCGATGGAGTCGCCGATGGAGACCCCCACCCGTACCGGGGGTTGATCCGGAAAACCCGTGAGATGACGCAAGCCCCCCATGGATTCGCCGATGGCGCCGAAGCCAGGCCGGTCCCGGTACGGCCCCGTCTGACCGTAGCCGGAGATGCGCACCATGACGAGCCCGGGATTGATGGCGCAGAGCTGCTCCCAGCCCAGGTTCCATTTCTCCATGGCGCCGGGGCGGAAGTTCTCCACCACGATGTCCGCGTCCCGGACAAGCCGGCGCACGATCTCCTGGCCCTCCGGGGCGCGCAGGTTCACCGTCACCGACTTCTTGTTGCGCCCCTGCACGTACCACCATAGGGACGTGCCCTTGTACAGCATGCGCCACTTGCGCAAAGGATCGCCCTCTCCCGGCGGCTCGATCTTGATCACTTCGGCGCCGAACTCGGCCAGCAGCCGGCCGCAAAACGGGCCGGCGATGAGGGTGCCGAGCTCCAGCACCTTGACGCCTTCGAGCGGCATGGAGGATGGCATGGTCGCGGTCTCCGGGGCAGAAAACGGCAATAGTTTAACGTGGATGTCCTTGCTCAATCCCCCAGGGAAGCAAGCAGCGCCGCGTTGCCTCCGGCGGCGGCGGTATTGACGCAAATCGAGCGCTCCACCGCGTAGCGGGGCAACGTGTGGGGACCGCCCGCCTTGGGTCCGGTGCCCGAGAGCCCCTCTCCGCCGAAGGGTTGCGAGCCCACCACCGCGCCGATCATGTTGCGGTTGACGTAGACATTGCCCACCCGGGCCCGCTCCAGGATGCGTTCGATGGTGGAGTCCACCCGGCTGTGCACGCCCAGAGTGAGCCCGTAGCCCGTGGCATTGATGGCCTCCACCACCTGGTCCAGCTCACTGCTGCGCCAGCGCACCACATGCAGGATGGGGCCGAACACCTCCCGCCGCAGCAGGTCCGCCCGCTCGATCTCCAGCACCCGGGGCGCAAAGAAGCAGCCGGCCTCCTCCTCCGCTGGGAGTCTCGCCATGCCCACTAGGCGTGCCTGGTGCTCGATTCCCCGCAGATGGGCAAGGAGCCGCTCCCGGGCTGCCTCATCGATCAACGGTCCCACGTCGGTGTCGAGGTGCAAGGGATCGCCCAGCTTGAGCTCCTCCATCGCCCCGGCGAGCATTTCCAGGGTGCGCTCGGCCACCTCTTCCTGAAGGAACAGGAGCCGCAGGGCCGAGCAGCGCTGTCCGGCGCTGTCGAACGCGGACTGGATCACATCGGCCACCACCTGTTCAGTGAGGGCGGAGCTATCTACCACCATGGCGTTGAGCCCTCCGGTTTCGGCAATGAAAGGCACCATGGGGCCTTCCCGTCGCCCGAGGACGGCTTCGATGGCCCGGGCGGTCTCGAAGGAGCCGGTGAAGGCCACCCCAGCGATGGCGGGATGGGCCGTCAGCACCGCCCCCAGGGCACGCCCGCCGGGCACGAGATGCAGTACCTCCTCGGGAATGCCCGCCTCCAGCATGAGCTCTGCCGCCTTCATGGCAGTGAGCGGGGTCTGGGGCGCGGGTTTGGCCACCACGCCGTTGCCGGCCGCCAGGGCGGCGGCCACCTGACCCACGAAAATAGAGAGGGGAAAATTCCACGGGCTCACGCACACGAACACGCCTCGGCCCCGCAAGCGCAGCCGGTTCTCCTCCCCCGTCGGGCCGGGCAACATCGCTTCGCTCAATTGCCGGCGCGCCTGCGCCGCGTAGTAGCGACAGAAGTCAGCCGCCTCTCGCACTTCCGCCAAAGCGTTGGGCAGGGTGCGTCCAGCCTCACGCACGATGCGGGCCATCAACGCTTCCCGATGCGCTTCCAGAAGGTCGGCCGTCCGCTCCAGGATGGAGGCGCGCTCCTCGACGGGCGTGCGGTCCCATGCGGGCATGGCGGCCCGGGCTCGCTCGATGGCCTCTGCGGCTTGCGTCGGGGTGGCCTCGATCACCTCCCCCACTTGCCGCCGGCGCTCGGAAGGATCGCGCACCGGCACGGGTCGGCCCGGCAGCCGCCTTCCGCCTACCAGGGGCGCGGCGGACCAAGGGTGGGACAAGGCCTGCTCCAGACCTCTCATCACCGCCTGCAACGCGGCGGGATCGGCGAAGGAAAAGCCTAGAGAGTTCTTCCGCTCGGGCGCGAACAAGTCGAGCGGGAGAGGGATTCGAGGATGGGGCATTGCCCCCTCGCGTGCCACCGTGGCCACCGGGTCTTCCACCAACCGTTCGATGGGCACCTGCGGATGCCCCACCCGGTTGACGAAGGAGGTGTTGGCTCCGTTCTCCAGCAACCGCCGCACCAGGTACGGCAGCAGGGCATCGAAGCTGCCCACCGGCGCGTATACCCGGCAAGGCACCGGCTCGCGCGCCTGCACCTCGCGGTAGAGCGCCTCCCCCATACCGTGGAGCCGCTGGAACTCGAAGCCCCGTTCGGCACCGGCGCACTCCAGCACGTAGGCGATGGTCTGGGCGTTGTGGGTGGCGAACTGGCAGAAGAAGGCGTCCTGGGCCGCCAGCATGGCCCGCACACAGGCGAGGTAGGAGACGTCGGTGTGGCGCTTGCGGGTGAAGACGGGATAGCCCTCGAGCCCTTGCACCTGGGCACGCTTGATCTCCGTATCCCAGTAGGCCCCTTTCACCAGACGCAGAGGAATGCGGCGCCCGCCTGCACGGGCCACGGCCGCGAGCCAGTCGATCACGGCCAGCGCCCGCTTCTGATAAGCCTGCACTGCCAGCCCGAAGCCTTCCCATCCCTCCCATTCGTCCGACTGGTACACCGCGGCGAAGACGTCCAGCATGAGCTCGAGCCGCTCGCTCTCCTCCGCGTCCAGGGTCACCACCAGCCGGGCGTCCCGGGCGCGCCGGGCGAGGGCCTTCAGGCGAGGCACCAGCTCCTCCATGACCCGTCGGCGCTGGGCGTACTCGTAGCGGGGGTGCAGCGCCGAGAGCTTGATGGAGACGCCGGGAGCCGCCCAGGGATCGGTCCCCTGCGACGTCCCGGCGAGCACCTCGATCGCATGGGCGTAGGCCTGGAAATAGCGCTCGGCCTCCCGCGCGGTGAGAGCGGCCTCCCCTAGCATGTCGAAAGAATAGCGGGTGAGGGGCGAGGGCTCGCGCGCTTCCAGCGCCTCCTCGATGGTCTCGCCCATTACGAACTGGCGGGCAAGAATGCCCATCGCGCTCTTCAACACCGCCCGCACCACGGGCTCGCCGCCCCGGGCGGCCAGGCGCTTGAGAGCCGCGGTGAGGGTATCGCCCGGCGCCTCTTCCAGCGCCACCACCCGTCCGGTCAAGAGCAGCCCGAAAGTGGACGCGTTGACGAAAAAGGAGCCGGAGTGGCCCAGGTGTTTCTCCCAGTCCCCCCGGGGCAACTGGTCGCGGATAAGGCGGTCGGCGGTGGCGGCATCCGGGATGCGCAGCAAAGCTTCCGCCAGGCACATGAGCACCACCCCTTCCCGGGAGGAGAGGTCGTACTCCCGCAGGAAGGCGTCCAGGGGAGAGGCGGCCTGGCGCAGCCGCACGTCCTTCACCAGGCTCTCGGCGGTTGCCCGCACCCGCTCCTCGGCCAGCGGTGCGAGCCGAGCGCCGCGGGCGAGGCGTTCCACCGTTTCCCTTTCGTCAGCCAGGTAGGCGGCGCGGATGGCAGTGCGCAGCGGCGCGGTGTCCAAGGGGGGAACGATGTCCAGGTCCATGGCGACAGCAGAACGAGAAAGCGCGTGCGATCGCATTGCCCGGCAACGGGCTCGCTCCATTTTAGGCGTAAAATCGCCCCTCGCCGCCATGCACCTCCTCGTCGACGTCTCGCCCCACGGCTACGGACACATTGCCCAGTGCGCTCCTGTGGTCAACGCCCTGGCGCAGCAGCTCCCCGGGCTGCGCGTGACCGTGCGCTGCGCAGCGCCCCGGTCCGTGCTCGCATCCCATTTCCAAGGGGCCCTGGAAGTGTTGGCGCCGGGACCGGAGCCAGGGCTTCTCATGGCCGACGGGATGACGGTGCTCCCGCGCGCCTCCTTCGATGCCTATCGGGCGCTCCACGCCCGCTGGGACGAGCGCATCGCCGAGGAAGCCCGGGCGCTCCAGGTGCTGGGGGTCGACCTGGTGCTCTCGGCAGTGGGAAGCCTGCCGCTCGCCGCCGCGCGCCGCGCCGGCATTCCGGCAGTGGCCATCGGATCCTTCCACTGGACGGCCATGTTCCAGCACTACTGTGGGGAGTTTGCGGGCGCCGGGGAAATCGCTGCCCGCATGCTCGCCGCTTACCGGGGCGCAAGCTGCTTCATCGCCCTCACCCCGGGAATGCCCATGGCAGAGCTCGCTCCGGTCCGGGTCGGGCCTGTGGCGCGGATGGGGCGTAACCGCTCGGCCGAGATCCGTGCCCGGCTCGGGCTAGGAACGGCCACTCGCCTCGCCCTGGTGGCCCTGGGCGGCATTCCCACCCGCCTGCCCCTGGGCGGCTTGCCGACCATCCCCGGCCTGCATTGGCTCGTGCCGCAAGAGCTGTCCTCCGGGCGGGCCGATACCACCGCCATCGACCGCCTGGACCTGTCCTTCGGCGAGCTGATCGCCTCCGCCGATCTGGTGTTCACCAAGCCGGGCTACGGCACCTTCGTGGAAGCCGCCTGCGCCGGCGCTGCGGTGCTGACCCTGGCGCGGCCCGACTGGCCGGAGACGCCCTATCTGATGGAATGGCTAGGCTCCTGCGCCCGGTGCGAGGTGCTACCGCCCGAGGCGCTCGACGCTCGGGAATTCCAGACCACGGTGGAACGGCTGCTTGCGCTGCCCGGCCCGCCGCCCCCCCGCCCGACAGGTGCCGGAGAAGCGGCGGAAGTCGTGCAAAGGCTCATGGCCGCCCGCGGATGAGCGGGCTCAGCTGCGCTGGGACCGGGCGAGGGCCTGGTCGATGTCCCATAGGATGTCGTCCAGGTCCTCAAGGCCCACCGAGATGCGGATCATGTCCGGGGTCACGCCCGCCTTGGCCTGCTCCTCTTCGGTGAGCTGGCGGTGGGTGGTAGAGGCAGGGTGGATTACCAGCGTCTTGGCATCGCCGATGTTGGCGAGGTGGGACATGAACCGAGCCGCCTCGATGAACTTGACGCCCGCCTCCATGCCACCCTTCACGCCGAAGGCAAGCAACCCGCTCGCCCCCTTGGGCAAGTACTTCCGCGCCAGGGCGTGGTATTTGTCGCCGGGCAGTCCGGGATAACTCACCCAGGAAACCAGGGGGTGGCGCTCGAGGAACTGCGCCACCGCCAGGGCATTGGCGCAGTGACGCTCCATGCGTACGTGTAGCGTCTCCAGCCCCTGCAGCAGCAGCCAGGCGTTCAAGGGCGAGAGCGCCGGCCCCAGGGTGCGCAGCGTCTCCATCCGTGCCCGCATGGCGAAACCGAAGTCGCCGAAGGTCTCGTGGAAGATCACCCCGTGGTAACCCTTGGACGGGCTCACCATCTCCGGAAACTTGCCGTTACCCCACGGAAACTTGCCGGAGTCGATGAGCACTCCCCCCATGGTGGTACCGTGGCCGCCGATGTACTTGGTGGCCGAGTGCACCACGATGTCCGCGCCCCACTCGATGGGACGGCAGAGATAAGGCGTGGCGACCGTGTTGTCGATCACCAGGGGAATCCCCGCCTCGTGGGCGATGTGGGCGATCGCCTCGATGTCCACCACGTTCATGAGGGGGTTGCCGATGGTCTCGGCGTAGAGGCAGCGGGTCTTTTCCGTGATGGCCCGGCGGAAGTTTTCCGGGTCGTCCGGATCGACGAAGCGCACCTTGATGCCCAGCTTCTCGAAATTGAAGCCGAACAGGGTGTAGGTACCTCCGTACAAAGTGGAGGCGGATACGATTTCATCACCCGCGTTGCACAGGGTAAGGAGCGCGGTCATCTCCGCCGCCTGGCCGGTGGCCGCAGCCACTGCCGCACGCCCGTTCTCTAGTGCCGCCATGCGCTCCTCGAACACGGCGGTGGTGGGATTCATGATGCGGGTATAGACGTTGCCAAAGGTCTGGAGGTTGAACAGAGAAGCGGCGTGATCGGCGCTGTCGAACACGAAGGAAGTGGTCTGGTAAATGGGTACGGCCCGGGCGCCGGTCGCGGGATCGGGAATGGCGCCGGCGTGCAGGCACAGGGTGCCGAAGCCGAATTTGCGGTCCGCCATGGTGAAAATCCTTTTGTTCCTACGACTCGGTCGTCAATTCACCCGCCAGATGCGTGCCCCGAGCTGGGTCAGCTTTTCCTCGATGCACTCGTAGCCGCGGTCGATGTGGTAGATGCGGTCGACCACCGTCTCCCCCTCAGCCACCAGTCCCGCCAGCACCAGGCAGGCGGAGGCGCGCAAATCCGTCGCCATCACGTGGGCCCCCGACAAACGCGGCACGCCCCGCACCACCGCGGTGTTGCCCTCCACCTCGATGTCGGCGCCCATGCGCTTGAGCTCCTGCACGTGCATGAAGCGGTTCTCGAACACGGTCTCGGTGACCACCGCGGTGCCTTCGGCCACCGCGTTGAGGAGCATGAACTGGGCTTGCATGTCGGTGGGGAAACCGGGATAAGGGGCGGTGCGCACGCTCACCGCTCGGGGCCTACCCGGTAGGGTGAGCTCGATCCAGTCCGCCCCCTTGTCGATGCGTGCCCCCGCTTCGGCGAGCTTGGCCAGCACCGCGTCCAAGATGTCGCCACGGGTCTCCCGCAGCCGCACGCGCCCGCCCGTGACCGCTGCCGCCGTGAGGTAGGTGCCGGTCTCGATTCGGTCGGGCATGACCCGGTGGCGGGCGCTGTGGAGCCGGGGCACCCCTTCGATGGTGATCACGTCGGAGCCCGCTCCGCTGATGCGTGCGCCCATGGCGTTTAAGCAACGGGCGAGATCCACCACTTCCGGCTCCCGGGCGGCGTTCTCCAGTACCGTGACGCCTTCGGCTAGGGTCGCCGCCATCATCAGGTTTTCCGTGCCGGTCACCGTGACAAGATCCATGACGATGCGCGTTCCCCGCAGTCGGGCCGCCTTGGCCACGATAAAGCCGTGTTCGAGGGAGATCTCCGCGCCCATGGCTTGCAGCCCCTTGATGTGCTGGTCCACCGGCCGCAGGCCGATGGCGCAGCCGCCAGGCAGGGATACTTGAGCGTAGCCCTTGCGGGCGAGCAAGGGACCCAACACCAAGATGGAGGCGCGCATGGTCTTCACCAGCTCGTAGGGGGCCACCAGGCGGGTCAGGTCTCGGGCGGTGAGCTCCACCCCCAGCTTCTCGTCCAGGGATACGCCGACTCCCATCTGGGCCAACAGCCCCAGGGTGGTGGTCACGTCCCGCAAGTGGGGAATGTTCTCGACAAACAGCGGCTCCGCAGTCAGAAGCGATGCGCACAGGATGGGAAGCGCGGCGTTCTTCGCGCCGGAGATGCGCACCTCCCCGGCCAGCGGCACCCCCCCCTCGATCCTGAGCTTGTGCATTCGCGTCGGGCACGCTGCGCTAGCGCAACTGCGCCCACTGCTCGGGCGTGTAAGTCTTCATAGATAGGGCATGGATCTGCCCGTGCATGCGGCTGCCGAGCGCGCGGTAGACGAGCTGATGCTGCTGCACCATGCTCTTGCCCCGGAACTCGGAGCTCACCACGATCGCCTCGAAGTGCTGGCCGTCGCCCTCCACCTCCACGTAATCGCAAGGCAAACCCTGTTCGATGGCGTGCTTGATGTCTTCGGCGAATACCATGGCCGTCTCCCCGTCGCTACTGGCGCAGCTTGTAGCCGATTTTCAGCAGCCAGAGCGCGCCCAATGATATCGCCAAAAAACACGCTCCCACAATCGCCAGGCTCACGACGGGCGGAACGTCGGAGACGCCAAAGAAACCGTAGCGAAACCCGTCGATCATGTAGAAGAACGGGTTCAAGTGAGACACCGCCTGCCAGAAGGCCGGCAAGGAATGCACCGAGTAGAACACTCCGGCAAGAAAAGTCAGGGGCATGATGATGAAGTTCTGGAAGGCGGCGAGCTGATCGAACTTTTCCGCCCAGATGCCGGCGATCAGCCCCAGGCTGCCGGCGATGGCGCTGCCCAGGACGGCGAAGGAGAGCGCCCACAGGGCGTTGCGCACCGGCAGCGCGACGAAGGCCACCGAGAGGAGCAGCACCCCCAGCCCGACGATGAGCCCGCGGGCCATGGCTGCCAACACGTAGGCGAGCAGCATGTCCCGGTAGGACAGGGGCGGCAACAGTACGAACACGATGTTGCCGGTGATCTTGGACTGTATCAGGCTGGAAGAGCTGTTGGCGAAGGCGTTCTGCAGCACTGCCATCATGGCCAGCCCCGGAACCAGGAACGCCGTGTAGGGCACCCCGGGAAAGGCCTCCACATGGCTTTCCAGCACGTGGGAGAAGATGAGCAGGTAGAGGAGCGTGGTGAGCAAGGGCGCGGCGACGGTCTGGAACGCCACCTTCCAGAAACGCAGCCACTCTTTGTAGAACAGGGTCTTGAAGCCGATCCAGTTATTCACGGTTCATGATGGTTACGAACACTTCCTCCAGGTCGGGCTGGGCCAGCTCCAGGTCCAGGATCTGGATCCTCGCCTCCCGCAGGGTGGCGAGCACCGTCTCCAGGCTGCCGTAATCGGGCAGCGCCAGTACGAAGCGGCCCTGGTCTTCGCCGGCGAGGAGCGGATGCAGGTTCGCCGGCAGCTGGTCCGGCGCGAGCTTTAGCTTGAGATAGCGGCCGGACACGGTGGAGAGAAGATTGGCGGTGGTGTCTAGAGCCACGATGCGCCCCTGCTTGAGCATGGCGATGCGGGAGCACAGGGTCTCCGCTTCCTCCAGATAGTGGGTGGTGAGCACGATGGTGTGGCCGTCCCGGTTGAGTCTACGTACGAAATTCCACAGCCCCTGGCGCAGCTCCACGTCCACTCCGGCGGTGGGTTCGTCCAGCACGATGACCGGCGGCTTGTGCACCAGGGCCTGGGCCACCAGGACTCGGCGCTTCATGCCGCCGGAGAGGGCGCGCATGTTGCGATCCGCCTTGTCGGCCAGGTCCAGGTGGTGCATCACCTCGTCGATCCAGTCGTCGTTGCGGGCGAGGCCGTAGTAGCCTGACTGGATCCTGAGGGTCTCCCGCACGGTGAAGAAGGGGTCGAACACCAACTCCTGGGGCACCACCCCCAGGGCGCGCCGCGCGAGCCGGTAATCGGCCACCACGTCGTAGCCCATCACCCGGGCGCTTCCCGAGGTGGCACGGGTCAGGCCGGCGATGATGTTGATGAGGGTGGTCTTGCCGGCACCGTTGGGACCGAGGAGGGCGAAGAATTCCCCCTGCTCGACCGATAAACTCACCCCGTCCAGGGCCTTGATCGCCCCGAAGCGCTTGTGAACCGCCTGCACGTCGATGACGGCGCCCATGTCCGCTGCCCCGCTCGTGGACGACCCGGATCAAGCGTCGGAGCCGGGCAGGCCGAGGAGGCGGTCTACCCCGTACACCCGGGCGAGACCGGCGACGCTCTTGGGTGGGTGGAGGACGGCGAAAGCTAAGCCACGGCGGCGGGCCTCCCGCCACCAGTGGATTAGCAGGCTCACCGCGGCGGAGTCCGCTTCCGTGACCCGGGTGAGGTCCACCCGCACTTCCCTGTCGTCCCAAGCCATGGCCTCGATCGCCGCAGCGAAGAGGGTGGGGGCGGTCGCGAAGGTGACCGGCCCTTCCACGACGATGGCTTCTTCTTCCCGCCTGATGCCGAAGCCCACGCCCGCCTCAGCCTTTCTTCGGCCCCTGCTGGGTGAGGCTCTGGTTCTTCTCCCGCAGACTCTTGATCAGGCCTTCGATCCCGCCACGGCGGATTTCATCGTTGAAGGTGCCCCGGTAAGTAGCCACCAGGCTCACGTTCTCGATGGTCACGTCGTAGACCTTCCAGCCGTTGGGGGTCTTGTACATGCTGTAGTCCACGGGGATCGGCGGTCGGCCGTCGGGATTGACGATTTCGGTGCGCACGGTGACGTCGGTGTCGCTGGGCCCCATCCGGAAAGGTTTATAGGTGACGCTCTGGCCCTTGTAGGCAGTGAAGGCTGCGGTATAGGTGCGCACCAGCAGCTCGCGGAACTCCCGGGTGATTTGCTGTTGTTGCTCGGGTGTGGCGTCCCGCCAGTGCCGGCCCATGGCGAGCCGGGTCATGCGGGTGAAGTCGAAGTGGGGGAGCACCTTCTCTTCCACCAGGGCCAGCACCTTCTGGGGATCGCCAGCCTGCAATGCCTGATCGGCGCGCACGATGGCAAGCACCTCTTCGGCCGTCCTCTTCACCAGCTCATCGGGCGCAAGCTCCGCCCGCACCGGGGCCGCTGCCAGCAGGCCCAGGGCCAGAATCAAACGGATCAATCCCATGTCTCGCTCCCGTTCATCGTAAAATCCCGCTCACTGGGCGCTGCCTTCGGCGGCCCGTCCGTAGAGGAACTGGCCGATGATCTTTTCCAGAACCACGGCCGACTGGGTGAGCTTGATCGTCTCTCCGTCGGCGAGCATCTGCTCATCGCCGCCGGCATCCAACCCGATGTACTGCTCGCCGAGCAGTCCCGAGGTGAGGATGGAGGCAGTCGTATCCCTGGGGAAGCGGTAGCGCTTGTCGATTGCCAGAGTGACCCGGGCCACGTACCGCTCGTTGTCGAAGGTGATGCTCTCCACCCGTCCCACCAGCACGCCGGCACTACGCACCGGGGCCCGCACCTTCAGCCCCCCGATGTTGTCGAACTCGGCCACCACGCGGTAGGTGTCGCCGGCGAAGAAGGTGCTGGCGTTGCCCACCTTGAGCGCCAGGATCAAGAGTGCTCCGATGCCCGCCAGCACGAATAGTCCCACCCAGATGTCGATCGTGCGCCGTTCCACGATTCAGGCTCCTCTAAACATGAAGGAGGTCAAGACGTAGTCCAGGCCCAGCACCGCCAGGGAGGATGTGACCACCGTGCGGGTGGTGGCGCGAGCCACGCCTTCCGCTGTGGGCTCTGCGTCAAAGCCTTCGAACACCGCGATGGCGCAGACCGCCGCACCGAACACCAGGCTCTTGATCACTCCGTTCAACACATCCTCGCGCAGGTCGACGCCCGCCTGCATTTGCGACCAGAACGCCCCGTCGTCCACCCCGAGAAATACAACGCCAATCAGGTAGCCGCCAAAGATGCCCACCGCGCTGAATATGGCGGCAAGCAACGGCATGGCGAGAAAACCACCCCAGAACCGGGGCGCGACCACCCGCCCGATCGGATTGACCGCCATCATGTCCATGGCGGTCAGCTGCTCCGTGGCCTTCATGAGACCGATCTCGGCGGTGATGGAAGTGCCCGCCCGGCCGGCGAAGAGCAGTGCCGTCACCACCGGCCCGAGCTCCCGCAGCAGCGACAAAGCCACCAGCACGCCCAACTTTTCTTCCGAAGCGTAGTCGACCAGGGTGTCGTAGCCTTGCAGGCCCAGCACCATGCCGACGAATAGGCCCGAGACCACGACGATCACAAGCGACAGCACGCCCGCCGCGAACATTTCCTTGACCACGAGGCGGAAGCGACGGAAGCTCGGCCCGGAATAGCGCAGGATCGCGCCCACGAAGCGCGCCGCGTAGCCAAGCCGCCTGACCGCCTGCACCACCCGGGCACCGAGGCCCGCCAGCGTGTCGAAAAGCCCGCCCGTCACGCCCCGCCCCCCATCAGGTCCTGGTCATAGTCGGGGGCCGGGTAATGGAACGCCACAGGCCCATCCTTCCTGGCGTGGATGAACTGGTCCACGTAGGGATCGGAAGAGGCGCGGATCTCCTCGGGCGTGCCCTGGGCGATCACTCGCCCGTCCGACAGAAGATAGAGGTAATCGACGATGTGCAGGGACTCCTGGATGTCATGGGTCACCACCACGGAAGTGGCTCCCAGGGCGTCGTTCAGACGCCGGATCAGGTCGCCGATGATGCCCAGGGAAATCGGGTCGAGGCCGGTGAAGGGCTCATCGTACAGGATCAGCATGGGGTCGAGAGCAATCGCCCGGGCCAGGGCCACGCGGCGCGCCATGCCCCCGGAGAGCTCCGAGGGCATGAGGTGGCGGGCGCCCCTCAAGCCCACGGCGTGGAGCTTCATGAGCACCAGATCCCGGATCATGGGCTCGGGCAGAGTGGTGTGTTCCCTCAAAGGAAAGGCCACGTTTTCGAACACCGTCAGATCGGTGAACAAGGCACCGAACTGGAACAGCATGCCCATGCGCCGCCGCAGCCGGTACAGCTCCTCGGTGGAGAGCCGATGCACCACCTGGCCGTCCACTCGCACTTCCCCCCGCTGGGGCCTCAACTGCCCGCCGATCAGCCGCAGCAGGGTGGTTTTGCCCGAACCCGAGCCGCCCATAATGGCCACCACCCGCCCCCGGGGCAGGGAAAGGCTCAACCCGCGAAAGATGGGCCGGCGGTTGTAGCAGAAGGCAAGATCCCGGATGTCGACCGCGTTTTCCTGCGCCATGACGCAAGGGCATAAAAAAAATCGAATTTTAGCCGTTGGTGGAGGGTGGGACAAACCCGGAGGCGCGGGTTTGCGGCGCGGCGCTTCCGCCCCCTCCGCTCCCGCTAGAGCTGCAGGAGCTCCAGCAGGGTCACCACCCGGTTCAGATAGGCGGCGTCGGCACGGCGGCCGATAAGGTAGAGCTCCCCCGGCTCCTGGGCGAGGGTCTTGAGACGGACGGTGAGGCCCTTCAAGTCCTCCTCCGGCGTCAGCCACGTGAGCCGCGGGCCCCCTTGCGCCGGGGCCGGCGAGGGATACCACATCCCCAGTTTTGACCCGAGGCAGCCCGCTCGAGCACGCTCCTGCGGGGACGCGGGGCCCGCTTCCAGGACGAAGCGGAAGCGCGCGAGCGTGTCCTCCCGCCAGCCGATCATCTCCTCTTCGGTGGCGGCTCGCCAGCGGCTTGCGGGCACCAGCACGCAGTCGAACCACTGGTTGTAGTAGGCGAGGCGCCACTCGGCCGGCAAATCTTCGGGGTAGAAGGAGCCGACCCAGTGGGGATGCTCCCAGCCGATGGCCCCCACGTGCACCCGGTACGTTGGAGCGGCGTCCATGGGCTGGCATTATAGGCCGCTACACCTTCCAGCCCTGCGAGTTTGCGTGCACTTCGATCTGTTCTACGAACTGGCGGTCCCGCCTCAGCTCGGGCGCAGCGAGCTCGCCACCTATCACGAGGCGTTGGAAGAGATCGCCCTGGCGGACCGGTTGGGCTTCCGTTGCGCCTGGGTGGTGGAGCACCATTTCATGCCCCAGTACTCCCATTGCTCCAAGCCGGAGCTCTTCCTCGCCGCCGCGGCCGCCCGCACCCGGCGCCTGAGGCTCGGGTTCGGCGTGATCCCCCTGCCCCTGCACCACCCGGTGCACGTGGCCGAGCGGGTGGCCACCCTGGATCCGGT
>NZ_DAIRTR010000046.1:0-20736 GCF_036803785.1 Pelomicrobium sp.
AGGTGCGCGAGCTGCGTGAGGCCGCCGCCCAATCCGCTTCCCTGGCCGCGCTGCTCGCCCAGTTCCAGGCGGCCCCCACCCGCGCCGAACAAAAAGCCCTGCTCGATTCCCTGCTGACTGCCTGGGCCGATACCTCGGGGATGGCCAAGGATTTGGAAGCGCGCGCGGCAGGCCGCTACTACGTCGAATATCTCGCCTTTGGCGCTGTGCAGCGGAGCGCCCATCTCAAGCCGGCCGACGGCGTGGAGGCGGCCCCCGGCAACGAAGGCCGGCTGCGGCGCAACGAAGACGATCCCCTGCTCGACGACTTCTACAAGAACCTGATCCGTTCCTGGAAGCAGAAGCTGCACGTGCTGGAGGCCTTCAACGGCCAGTACTTCTTCAACCTGCCGCAGCAGAAAACCCAGACCGAGGGGGCCAACTGGGGATTGACGGCGCAAGCGGACGCCGCGGCGCCCGGGGCGCGCGCCCAGGTCCTGGCGCCGGCGCTCGAACCGGGGCGCGGGCTGTTGGCGGTGCGCTTTGCGCAAGCCCAGCTCGATCTCTTGCAGCAGGCCTACGACAGCCTGAAGGAGTCCGTCTACGCCAGCCTCGTGCTGCAGACGCGGCTCAAGCCCTATCTCGATCAGATCGAGCTCTTCATTGACGAGACGGGCATCCGGCTCGATGCCACGCGCCTCAACCAGATGCTCGCGGCGAAGAAAACCGCCGACCCCGAGAACTATCTCGCCGACCTGCTTGATCTGGACCGCTACGCCAGCGGCTTCCTCTCCGGTACCAATTGGCAAGGGCTGGCCGATTTCGACACGCTGATTGACACCCTGCCGCAGACGGCGGGCATTCAAGCGCTGCTCGACGAATTCAAGGTGCGCCGGCTCACTGCCAGCGACGACAACGCCTACCTCACCGACAAGGCTGACATCGTTCTTGCAGGCGACGGCAAGGACAGCCTCTCAGGCAACAAGGGCAACGACCGCCTGTTCGGCCAGGGGGGCGAGGACCGCATCTATGGCGGGGCGGGGGACGATCTCATCTCCGGCGGCGCGGGCAATGATCGGCTCTACGGCGAATCCGGGGCCGACACCTATGTCTTCGGACGCGGCTTTGGTCACGACACCCTCCTCGACTCCGCGGAAAACGGCATCCAGCGCGACACCGTGCGCCTCTTGGGCCTCACCCCGGCGGACATCCGGGTCAGCGCCGACGACAACGACAACCTCGTCTTCACCATCGTCGATACCGGCGAGATGCTCATCGTGCCAAGAAACGGTTACGGGTGGGGCCGCAACGGTGTCGGCCAGTATGTGTTCGACGACGGCACGGTGTGGAGTCACGATGATGCGCTGCGCGCCACCGTCGCGGCGGCGACCGAGAACGACGACACGATCCACGGCTCTTCCGCAGGGGATGCGATCACCGGCCAGGCCGGCAACGACACGCTGATCGGCAACGGCGGCAACGACATCCTCGACGGCGGCGCGGGCAATGACCTCCTGATCGGCAGCACGGGCTGGAACGGGATTTGGGAGAACGGCAATTATCGCGTCGAGCGCAACACCACGCCGCAAATCTCTGCCAACGGCAACGACACCTACCTCTTCGGCCGGGGCGACGGGCAGGATACGGTGATCGACGGGGACTACACGGCAGGCAACAGCGACACGCTGCGGTTCAAGGAAGGCGTGGCGCGGGAGGATGTGAAGTTCATCCGCGATGGCCAGGACTTGGTGCTGGCCATTCGCGGCACGGATGACAAGGTGACGCTCAAGCAGTATTTCGACGAAGCCTGGAATGGAGCCAACGGCCCCTGGCTCATCGAGCGCATCGCCTTTCATGATGGCACGGTGCTGAACTTTGCCGACGTGCAGGCCACCCTGTTCGCGGGCAGCGAGGAGGCGGAAACCATCCTCGGCTCGCGGGTGGCGGATGTGCTCACCGGCCAGGGCGGCGATGACACCCTCATCGGCAACGGCGGTGACGACCGGCTCGAAAGCGGCGATGGCGACGACCTGCTGCTGGGCGGCGCGGGCCGCGACATCCTGGACGGCGGCGCGGGCAACGACGTGCTGCGTGGCGGCGGGATGCAGCGAGGCAATCAGGTCTATGACGGGAACGGCGAGGGGGATACCTACCGCTTCGGCCGTGGCGATGGGCACGACACCATCATCGAGGATTCTTGGCAACAGGGCGAGATCGACCGCATCGAACTCAAGGCGGGCGTGCTGCCCTCCGACGTTCGGCTGGAGCGGGTGCGCACGGTCAACGGCTGGCAGGTCAGCGACGATCTCAAGATCACGCTGCGCGACACCGGCGAGACGCTCACCGTCAGGAACCATTTCAACGAGAGCAACCGCTACGCGGTGGAGGAAATCGCTTTTGCCGATGGCACCGTGTGGGATGCGGAGGCGATCAAGTCCCGCAGCCTCCTGGGTGAGGCCGGCAACGACGAGCTGCGCGGCTTCAACGGGCGTGACGATCTGATCGAAGGCGGTGCCGGTAACGACAAACTGATGGGACTCTCCGGCCATGACACGCTGGCGGGCGGGGAGGGCAACGACGAACTCTTGGGTGGTGACGGGAACGACCTGCTCGTCGGTGGCGCTGGTAATGACTGGCTTGAAGGCGGGGCGGGCGCCGACACCTACCGCTTCGGCCTGGGTGATGGGCAGGACGTGATCGTCGAAGGCTCTACCGCCGGCGAGGACGTGGTGGAACTCGGCACGGGCATCGCTCCGCTTGACGTCACCGTGCGCTGGACGCTGCAAGGCGACATGGCCGTTCGGCTTTCGGACGGCAGCAAGCTTACCGTGCACGGCCAGGCCAACCCCGGGTCGATCGAGCGAGGGATTGAGCAGCTGCGCTTTGCCGACGGCACGGTGTGGGATCGCAGCGCCCTGGCCGCGCGGGCGCTGGCCGCCACCGACGGGGACGATGCCATCGTCGGCGGCTGGCAGGACGACACGCTGGACGGCGGCGCGGGCAACGACCAGTTCCAGGATCTGGGTGGCTACGACACCTACCGCTTTGGCACCGGCGATGGCCAGGACACCATCGCCGACAACGACGGCCGCGTGCTGTTCAAGCCGGGCATCGGCCAGAACGACGTGAGCTTCACCCTTGAGGGCAACGACCTGATCGCCACCGTCACCGCGTCGGGTGATGCGGTGCGCATCAAGGACTGGCTGAACAGTGGGCCGCGCATCGATGCCTTCGAGTTCGCCAACGGCGCGCGTTTGAATGCGAACGACGTGCTGGCCAAGTTGAATGTCAGCGAAGGCGCGGAAATCCTCTACGGCTCGCCGGGCGGGGACACATTGACCGGCACCGAGAAGGACAGCACCCTCTACGGCCGCGAGGGCAACGACGTGCTCACCGGCGGCGCCGGACGGGATGAGCTCTTTGGCGAGGACGGTGACGACCTGCTCGATGGCGGCGCCGACCGGGACACACTCTACGGCGGCGCGGGCAACAACAGCTATATCGTCGCCCCGGGCATGGGCCTGGACAATGCCTTTGGCGCGAGCCTGGCGGTGGCCAACGACACCGTGGTGTTCGCGCCGGGCATCCGGCCCGAGGACGTATCGGTGCAACTGGGCGACCGCACATGGGATGGCGCTCCTGATGCGGTCGGCTATTACGATCTGGTCATCGGCATCGGCGGCAACGACGCGCTGATCGTGCGCTCCGATAACTGGGACGACCTCGGGCGCGGCGCGATCCGGCGTTTCCGTTTCGACGACGGCACCGAATGGACGCTGGCCGACGTGATGGCCCGCGCCGATGGCGGAAAGCACGGCTGGCAGGAGCGCTCCTGGGGCGACTCACGCGACATCGTCGGCAGCCAGGCCGATGACGACATTGTCGACGACACCGGCCAGTCGGTCACCGTGCGCTCGCGCGGCAACAACGACAACGTCCACCTCGAAGCTGGCAATGACCGGGTGTCTGCTGGTAGCGGTGACGACAATGTTTACTCCGGCGCGGGGGACGATCTGGTCGCAGGCGAAGCGGGCAACGACAACCTCGACACCGGCGCAGGCGACGACGTGGTCGTCTTCAACCACGGCGACGGCCACGACACGCTGCGCACGGGCGAAGGCACCGACACCCTGTCCTTTGGCACGACGGTCTCGCCCGCCATGCTCTCGGCGGCGCTGGACCGCGATGGCTGCGTGATGCTGCTGATCGACGGCGGCGCGGGCGGGTCGATCACGCTCGACAACACACGCATCAACAATCTGCCGGGCGATCTGGAACGCATCCAGTTCGTCGATGCGGACGGCAAGACGCGCGTGTTTGATCTCGCGGGCTGGCTGCAGGCCAACGCCGCGGCGCTGACCGGCGCCACGGCCGATACGCCGCTCGCCTTCGACGGCACGGGCTTCGAGCTGACCGGCACGGTGGCCCCGGCGGGCGGACTGGAAGCGGTGGCCTATGCCCAGTCCGGCGATCTGTTCGCTTCTGCCAATCTGGCCAACAATGCCCCGACCGATGGCGATGACGTGCTCTACGGCACCGCCGGCGGCGACACGCTGGATGCCGGCGCGGGCAACGACATCGTGCTGGGGCTCTCTGGGGACGACACCATCCTGGGTAGCGAGGGCAACGACCTGATCCACGGCGGCGAGGGCGACGACGTGCTCGACGGCGGCGCCGGGGACGATGTGATCCACGGCGGCTGGGGCTCGGACACGCTCACGGGCGGCGCCGGCAACGACCAGCTGTTCGGCGAATGGGGCGGCGACACCTACGTCTATCAGCCTGGCCACGGTGAAGTGATCATCGACGACGACCACCGCGTGCTCAACTGGGGCGGTGGATGGGATGGCGGTGAAGGCGGCTTCGGCGGAGCTTACGTCGACGACGCGCCCAACATCCTGACCTTCGGCCCCGGCATCCGGCCCGAAGACCTACGCTATTCGGAACAGAATGGCGATCTGGTGATCGAGTTCGCCAATCAGCCCGGCGACCGGGTGATCCTGCGCGGCTTCGAGCCGAATCGGGCCACACAGACCCGCTCGGTGGACATCATCCGCTTTGCCGACGGCACCGAGATCGTGGCCGAGGCGATCGAGGCGACCGGCAAGACCGAAATCGCTGCCGATGAAGGCGCCTGGCTCGATGGCACGCCGTTTGCCGACACCCTGATCGGCGGCGACGGCGATGACGTGCTCAATGGCAACGGCGGCGCCGATCGCCTGGTCGGCGGCGCGGGATCGGATACCTACCGCATCCACAAAGAATGGGGCACTCGCCCCACCGAAACCCTGATCGCCGAAACCTGGCGCGCGCAGGATGCGAACCGCATCGAGCTCACCGGCGAATTCAACGCCGATGATCTTCGCCTGGAGTTTGATGGGCGCGACTTGCTGCTGCGCCTGACTGAAGAGGGCGACATGATCCGCTTCGCCGGCTTCGATCCGCGCGCAGAAGGCATGCAGGCCCCGGTTTCGCAAATCCGCCTGCCTTGGCAGGGCATCAGCCTGTCGTTCGACGACCTGCTCTCGCGCGGCGTGCGCATCATCGGCACGCCCCAGCGCGACGTACTGGCCGGCACGGCGCTTTCCGACTGGATCGAGGGCCGCGAGTCTGACGACACCCTGAGCGGCGGCGCGGGAGGCGACCTGTACATCATCGACGCCGATGCGGGCAGCGACACGATCATCGACACCGAAAACGGCGACGCGCCCAACACGCTGGTATTGCCCGAGGGCACGACGCTCGATGACGTGCGCCTGTCCTTCGATGCCGAGGGCTTCCTGATCCTCGATCTTGCCAACACCGGCAACCGCATTCGTCTCTCAGGTTTCGATCCGGAAGACCCGCTGGGCCCGCGCGCCGTGGAGCGTTTCCGCTTTGGGCCAAATGGCGACGAGATCGGCTACGAGGAACTGCTTTCGCGCGGTTTCGACATCTTTGGCACCGAGGAAGGCGATGCCCTCAAGGGCACGGCGCTCTCGGATCGCATCCGGGGCGGCAACGGCCATGACCTGATCGAAGCCACGCCGGGTGGCGATGTGCTCTCAGGCGAAGGCGGCAACGATACCTATGTCGTGAATCTGGGCGACGGCATCGTCACCATTGACGACGTGGCCGGAGAGAATGCGGGCAACGTGCTGCGCTTCGGCCCCGGCATCGATCCGAATACGCTACGCAACAACCTGCGTTTCGAGGCGGACGGCAACGGCGGGCACGTCCTGCTCATCCCCTACGGCGATGCGGGCGACGTGGTGCGGCTGTCCGGCTTCGACCCCGAGGATGCACTCGGTTCCCACGCGGTCGAGCGCTTCGAGTTCGCCGACGGAACAGTGGTGGATTACGCCACGCTGGTGTCCTGGACCTTCGTGGTCGAGGGTGACAGCGCGGGCAACGCCCTCGCAGGCACCAACGTCGGCGACCGGCTCTACGGCTACGACGGCGACGATGTCATGGAATCGGGCGACGGTGAGGATGTGCTCACCGGCGGTCTGGGCAACGATGTCTTGCGCGGCGGCGCCCAGCGTGACGCCTATGTGGTCAACCTGGGCGATGGCGAGGACGTGATCGAGGATGATCTCGATGCGGGCATCGGCAACGTGCTGACCTTCGGTGCAGGCATCGCCCGCGAGGATGTGCGGCTGGAAGTCGATGGCGACGACTTGCTTATTCACTACGGTGCCGGCGGCGACGTGGTGCGGGTTGCCAACTACGCTCCGGATGGCGCATCGGGCGGCACGGTGATCGATACCTTCGAGTTCGCCGATGGCACCGCTGTCACGCTACGCGAATTCATGAACCGCGCACCGGAAGTGGCCAACCCCATCGACGACCAAGTGGCGCTGGAAGATGCGGCATTCAGCCTGGTGCTGCCGGACGATCTCTTCATCGATGCCGACGGCGACGCCATCCTGACCCGCGTAGCGGTGTCGGGGTACGAACGCCTGCCGCAGTGGCTGCAGTACGATGCCGCTACGCGCACGCTGTACGGCACGCCGGAGAACGACGACGTGGGCAGTATCGATGTCATCGTGCAGGGCATAGATGCTTTGGGCGCCTCGACCCTTCACAGCTTCCACGTCACCGTGCAGAACACCAATGACACGCCGGAAGTGGTTCAGTCCATTGCCGACCAGCAAGCCACCGAGGATGCGCCTTTCAGCTTCACCGTCCCGCAAGGTGCCTTCCGCGACGTGGATGCGGGCGACGTGCTCACCCTCGCGGCGACCCGTGCCGATGGCTCGGCGCTGCCGGCATGGCTTGCCTTCGATGCGGCAACGCGCACCTTCTCCGGCCTGCCTGCGAATGACGACGTCGGCAGCGTCCCGATCCGGCTCACCGCGACCGATGCCGCCGGCGCACAGGCAAGCCAGACCTTCGCCATCGCGGTGGCCAACACCAACGACGCCCCGCAAGTCGGCGTGCCGCTGGCCAACCAGAATGGGCGCGTGGGTGAGCCGCTCAGCTGGCAGTTGCCGGCCGGGGCCTTCTTCGATGTCGATGCGGGCGATGCGCTGACCTACTCCGCGACGCTGGCCAGTGGCGAGGCACTGCCCGGATGGCTCTTGTTCGATGCCGCTACGGGCACCTTCAGCGGCACACCCACCGCCGCCGGCAGCGTCCAGTTGCGGGTGACGGCGACGGATCTCGCCGGGGCTTCTGCCAGCCAGAGCCTGACGTTGACCATCACCGCCGGCAACCTGCCGCCAGTGACCGCGCCCGATGCGGCCAACGTCAGCGAAGACTGCAAGCTCATCACCTGGGGCAACGTGCTGGCCAACGACCGCGATCCGGAAGGCCGCTCGCTCACTGTGACGGATGCCGGCATCCGTCGTGGCGAATACGGCTGGTTGAAGCTCCTGCCCGATGGCCGCTACGCCTACGTGCTGGACAACGCCGCCAGCAAGGTGCAGGGCCTGGCCGAGGGAGAGACCGTCATCGACCGCTTTGCCTACACGGCCAGCGACGGCACGGCGGCCTCTTCCGGCGAACTCGCCGTGACCGTGAGCGGCAACAACGATGCCCCGGTGCTGACCCGCAAGCTCGCCGACGTGCAGCTGGCCAAGGGCCGCGCCTTCTCCTGGCAGATGCCCGCAGGCAGCTTCACCGACCGCGACCGCAACGACACCTTGAGCTATACCGCGACCTTGGGGAACGGCAAGCCGCTGCCCACCTGGCTCAAGTTCGATGCCGCGACGCAGACCTTCAGCGGCACGGCGCCGCAGGGCAAGACCCCCGCCATCGACGTCAAGGTGGTGGCCAGCGACGGCCATGGCGTCTGCTCCGCGGCCTCGGATGTCTTCCGTATCAGCATCGGCAACAAGACCGTGCTGCCGACAGCATCCAAGGGCAACGAGGGGCTGGGCAACGGTTGCGACGCGCCGCCGCCGGGTCACGCGGTCAACCAGAACGACGGTGCGGGTACCAGCCCCGGCAACCCGGGCAACAAGGCACAGAAAGACGATCTCCTTGATCGCTTCCTGGATGGCTTCAAGGTCGACCCCACGGCGGCGGCGAACAAGAGTCCTTTGGGAAGTCTGGATGCCGGCTGGTTCGAGCGCTGGCTCACGCCGCCCGCCCCATCCAACGGGCAGGCCACGTCTTCGAGCAACGGCCAGGCGATCGAAGCGCACTGGCAGCATCTGCTGCAGGCCTTGAACCGGCTGGACGCCGAGCGGCAGGGGGTGGCGACGTGGCTGGGCAAGGGACAAGGCGCCGACCTCTCGGGGCTGTTGTGGGGACTTGCGTCCAGCAGCAATGCCTGGCTGCGCACCCACGGCGATGCCGTCGGGCTGGCGGCGGGAGCCCAACTCAAAGGCTTCGCCGGCCTGCGCGAAGGGATGGAGCGGATCCCATGCGCCTGATCGGAACCAGGGGGCTGGAAGACTGGCAGGACTTCCTGCCACCGCTCATCCGGCTGCAGCAAACCGCCCCCAACCCCCTGGGGCGGCGGGTGCTGTGGACCCTCCTGGCGCTGGTTGCCTTTCTCATCCTTTGGGTGCTGCTCGGACGGCTGGACATCGTGGCGGTGGCCGAAGGCAAATTGGTGCCGGCGAGCTACCTCAAGATCGTGCAGCCCTCGGAAGCGGGCATCGTCAAGGAAATCCTGGTGCGTGAGGGCGAAACCGTGCGCGCCGGACAAACCCTGATGCGCATGGACGCGCTGATTACCGAAGCCGATCTTGCGGCCATCACCACCGAATACGCCCGCCGCCGCTTGCAGGTGGCCCGCATCGACGCGGAGCTGACAGGCCAGCCCTTTGCGCCGCGGGTTCAGGCGCCGGCGGCCCTCCTGCTCGAGGCCGCCGCCCAGTACCAGGCCAACCGCGATGCCTTGGCCGCTGCCCTGGCAGAAGAGCGTAGCCGCCTCATCAAGGCACAGCAGGAGCTGGCCGCCGCCCGTCAGCAAAAGGAGCGGCTGGAAGCCGTGCTGCCCCACTACCGCGAACAGGACAAGGCTTACGAGAAGCTGGTCAAGGACGGCTTTGCCAGCGCGCTCATGGGATCGGACAAGCGGCGCGAGCGGATCGAGAAGGAACAGGAGCTGGAGACGCAAAAACACCTGATCGCCTCCTCCCAGGCCGCGATCGACCAATCGCAGAAAAAGTTGAAACAGATCGAAGCCGACTATGTGCGGCAGTTGCACGCCGAGCGCGTGGAAGCCCAGGCGCAACTCGATAAACTGGCCAAGGAGCTGGAAAAGCAGCAGCACCGGCGCGCACTCATGGAATTGAAGGCGCCGCAGGATGGCGTGATCAAGGAGCTGGCCACGCATACCGCCGGCACCGTGGTGCAGCCGGGCACCGTGCTGGCGAGCCTCGTGCCCCACGACGAGCGACTCAAGGCCGAGGTCTGGGTCTCGAACGAGGACATCGGCTTCGTGCGACCGGGACAGCCGGTCAAGCTGAAATTCGCCACCTATCCGTTTCAGAAGTACGGCCTGGGACAAGGCACCGTCGAACACGTGAGCGCCGATGCCCAGAGCGAGGAAGAGGCCCGCGACAAGGGGTGGCCGGGCGGCGGGCCGCGGGTGCTGCGCTACAAGGCCTTGATTACCCTTGAAGCAAACGCGCTGGAAGTGGATGGCATTCGGTATCCGCTATCGGTCGGTATGCAGACCACGGCGGAGATTCTGCTGGGTCGGCGCACGGTGGCCGAATATCTTCTCTCGCCGCTGCAGAAAGCCTGGCACGAGGCAGGCCGGGAGCGATGAGGGGTGCGCCAGCGCAGCCGACGCTAACCGACGTGCTGACCAGCAACGTCCCCGGCATCCACTGGCCCGCCGTGGTCGGTGCACGCGATGCCGCCGTGCTCGCCTTGCTGTTCCAGATGGAGAGCACGCAATGGTTGTCGGCCGAGGTACTGCGGTCGCGGCAGGATCGGCAATTAGGAGCGCTGCTCGACCACGCCCGTCGCCACTGCCCCTTCTATCACGAGCGTCTTCCCAACGCTCTGGCCAGTTGGCACGACATCCCGCTGCTGACCCGCGCGGATCTGCAAACGCACGCCGATGCCATACGAGCCAGCGCCTATCCGCGCGCCCATGGCAAGACCTTCGACATCGCAACCGGCGGCTCGACGGCCGAGCCCGTCACGGTGCGGCGCACGGCGCTCACCCAACTGTTCTGGCAGGCGGCGACACTGCGCGACCATCTCTGGCACCGGCGCGATCTCTCCGCGACCATGGCCATCATCCGCCAGTTTCCGCAGCCGGTCGATTCCAGGAAGCCGGGGCGATGGAGCGGCGTGTTGCACAGCGGGCCGGCCTGGTATTTGCCGATTGCGACCGATGTAGAAGCCCAGTCGCGCTGGTTGCAAGAGGTGAATCCAGACATCCTGCTCACCTATCCGGCCAACCTGGATGCCTTACTGACGCACATGCACCATGAAGGCCTCACCTTACCGCGCCTGCGCGAAGTGCGCACCGTCAGTGGCACGGTTAGCCCGGCGCTGCGCGAGCGATGTCGGCAGATCCTGGGCGCGCCGATCACCGACCTTTACAGCGCCCAGGAGGTGGGCGTCATCGCTCTGCAGTGCCCGGACAGCGGCCTGCTGCATGTGCAGTCGGAAGACCTGCGGGTCGAGGTGCTGGATGAGCAAGGGCAGCCCTGCCGGGAGGGCGAGGTTGGTCAGGTGGTGGTGACGGATCTGCACAACTTCGCCATGCCCCTGGTCCGCTATGCGCTGCGCGACTGGGCCGAAGTCGGCCCCACCTGCCCTTGTGGCCGAGGCTTGCCCACCTTGCGCCGGATCATGGGTCGCACCCGCAACATGGCAATGAGTCCCGAGGGCAAGCGGTTCTGGCCGGTGCTGGAGACCCGGCGAATGCTTGAGGTCATCCCACACTTGCGCCAATACCAGTTCGAGCAGACCGCAGTGGACTCCATTACGGCACGTTTGGTGTGCGCGCCCGCGCCAAGCCCCGAACAGTTGCAACGATTGCAAGGGGCGCTGGAGCAAATGCTCGGCCACACCTATCGCTGGACATGGCAGGTGGGCGATGCGCCCTTGCCCTTGTCAGCCAGCGGCAAGTTCGAGGAGTTCATCTCCTCGATCCAAGACAGCGGGAAACAAGCATGACAGACACGAAACACAAGCGGCTGGCATCCCGGCTGCACACCGCCTTGCAAGGACTCGATGACGGCACCATCCTGCGCTGCTTCGACCACACATTGTGGTTCGGCTCGCGCCATGCCTCGGCCTATGAACCGCCGGGACCTGTCTGTCTCGCGCTCTACGACAGTCTGTCTAGGCCTTCAAACACCACTAGACGAACGCCAAACGGGCCGTCGATGCGCTCGCCTTCGAGATTCTCTGCGCTTTCGCGCGCGACCGGAGCGACTATAAAGCCATCTGATGGTCTCGCCGATGGCCATTCACAAGCATACCGGAGGCGTCTGCCGGCCACGATCACCGAAGTCTGGTAGATCCTTGCGCAGTTGCAGCAGTCGTTGTGTTCCACCGGACCGCGCATTGCGAGACTTCGAGGCCTCGGGCTGCTCTTTTGAGCGGCAGCATGACATCGTCTTCGACAAGATTTCATGACGCCGCTTATCGATGAGATCGACAAGGTTAACTGGCGTATCGACCTGCACGCGCTGCTGGACATGAAGATTTCCATGAGCGAAGCTCGCGGGTATTGCCGCAACGGTTGCCGCTGCTCTTAGAGCAGTGGTACGTGCGTTTTGTACTCTCGGCGCGCATCGAGCAGCACCTCATCGAACAATGCCGAAGCCTTCTGCACGACCCCCATCGGCAGCGACCGGCTGTCCGAGACTCTGACGAGCCCAACAGTCTCGGGCGCAACGACTTGCCCAAGGGACTAGGCCATCGACCTGCTGCAGCTCTGCGACATCGGCCGCCAGTAACGGCAAAAACCCGAACTACGCATTGGCAGACCAGAGCTTGAATCGAGATCTGACCGAGGCCTCGAGCCAGCGCCACTCTATCAGGTTCATACCAGGATCGAAGGGGCCAATCCGAAGCGCGAGCAGCGCATGAGATAGTGTGGTTCATGTCCAGTCGGCTTTTCCGCCGAAGAAGGAGTGCGGGGCCGTAGGATCCGGGAGCCGTTGGCGGTTTTTGTGCGACACCTGGCCAATGCCTGCAAGCCTTGCCGCAAGGTTCAGCGCGCACTCAGTAGCCGAATTTCGGCTCCCCGCCGCCCAACCAGACCCGGCAGCCCAGACCTCTGCCGTACACCCAACAGCGCAACTCCTAACGAGCCCTGATTCAGTCTCGCTGATCCACCGGCCGCTGCGGTGCTGACACCTGAAGCCGCCCCGCGCCGAGGTTGAAAGTGAAGCCCAGCACGGCAGCGGGCCGGCCCTCGGGCTCGGTGGTCAATACCGGTCAGCAACGCAGTGCTGCGGCAAGTAGGCCTATAGATCCTGGTCGGGGCAAGCCTCGGCTTCCACCTCGGTGGCCGGCAGATGCGTCTGATCCTGCAGATGCCCATCGCCGGCGGTCCAATGCAACGGTTGCTGGATGCGCAACGAATGGTAACGGTCCCTGACATTGCCGGCGCCTTCAGCGCGGTTGAGGAGGCGGCCTTGGAACCGACCTGGTTGATCGGGCCGGCTGTTTGGGGAAGTGCTGGCGCGGCATCTCGGGGACATCGCACGGATCGAGCGCTGGCAGGCCCTGGTAGTCATCGTCTTCCTGGGCCCATCGGCTGCAGCGGCGCCAGCGCGGGAACTCGCCCTGAACTCCGTTCTGGGTAGCCGCGGCCACGTCCCGCGAGCCCCGTCTGTCATGCGCTCGCCATTACAGGCACGTCGCACACATCTCTGCCGCACGGGTGGTACCACGGCGCTGAACCGGCGATGGGCAACAAGAGGGGCGGGTGACACGCGCGATGACGGAACCGCACCCGTCCTGCCCAGTCCAATCCGTGACCTGTCTTTTCGAGCCCGAAAACATCATGCACTCCAGTCTGTCGCAACACATCCTGCCTAATTCTTCGATGATGGTGGGTGTATGCATGACGGTGATCAGCATCACCCAAATACTCGGCGTGCGCCACGGCCAACACTCCATCGCCGAGGCATTTGCGCTCGATTCCGTGTTCTTCCTGGTGAGCGCGGTCCTGTCCTACGCTTCGATGCGTCTGGCCGTGCGCGAATCCCGTTCCCTCATGTTGGAGAAGATCGCCGACGTCACGTTCATGGTGGGGCTGTTGTTCATGACCGTCGCCGGGTTCGTGTTGGCCTATGAGCTGTTCTGAGCGGCAGCCCGCTTTCGATAAGGGCAACACAGTCCAGCCGCCGCCTCAGCCGTGGCGTATGCCAGCACGGAAACAGATCGTGGATCGGAAGCGGACCCGCCCCGACCGGGGCAATACGAGAAAATGGTGGAGCGGAGGAGGATCGAACTCCCGACCTTCGCATTGCGAACGCGACGCTCTCCCAGCTGAGCTACCGCCCCACGAAGGGGCTCCATGATACCGACAAACGCCGCGGGCGTAAATCGCGGGGCTAGGGGCGATCCGTCGAGGTGCTGTGCCCCCGGTACGCCCAGAGCCACAACGCTACGCCCGCCAGGAACATGGGGGCGGACAGCCACTGGCCCATGGTGAGTCCCAGGGCCAGGAAACCCAGGAAGGCGTCGGGTTCGCGGGCGAACTCCACGAGGAAGCGCAGCAGTCCATAGCCCATCAGGAACAGGGCGGAGACCGCACCCCTCGGCCGCGGTTTGGCCGAGAACCACCAGAGCAGCGCGAAAAGGGCCACGCCTTCTAGAGCGAATTCATAAAGCTGGGAGGGATGTCGGGGAATCGTGTCCACTTGGGGGAAGACCATGGCCCAAGGCACTGCGGTGGGACGGCCCCACAGCTCCCCGTTGATGAAGTTGCCGATGCGCCCTGCCCCCAGCCCAATGGGCACCAGGGGTGCGATAAAGTCGGTGACGGCGAGCCAGGAAAGCCCGTTTCGCCGGGCGAACAGCCAGAGAGCGAAAATCACTCCCAGAAAGCCGCCGTGGAAGGACATGCCCCCCTCCCACAGGTAAAGGATGCGCCAGGGCTCGGCGAAATACTCCGCGGGCTTGTAGAAGAGCACATAGCCCAGCCGGCCGCCGAGGATGACGCCCAGCACCACATAGAAGAGGAGGTCATCCACCATGCGGGCAGTAAAGCCCAGCTCCAGATGGGTGCGTGCCCGACGCTTGCCCAGCCAAAGACCCCCGAGGAATCCCACCAGGTACATGAGCCCGTACCAGCGCACGGCGAGCGGCCCAAGGTGGATGGCGACGGGATCGAACTGGGGGTGAACCAGCACGGTAAGGGCGCGGCTTTCGGCTAGAATTGGGGTTTGTATAGTTTACCCCGTCGCCCGCCGTCCTGGCTGGCGACTGAGTTCGAAGGAGATTTCACCGTGCCCAACAACCCGCGCAGCCGCATCATCACCCAGGGCGTGGAGCGCAGCCCCAATCGGGCCATGCTCCGGGCCGTGGGCTTCCGTGACGAAGACTTCGACAAGCCCATCGTGGGTATCGCCAACGGCCACAGCACCATGAACCCTTGCAATGCCGGCCTGCAACCGCTCGCGCTTCGGGCGGAGTCGGCGCTCAAGGCGGCAGGGGCCATGCCCCAGATGTTCGGCGTGCCCACGGTGACCGATGGCATCTCCATGGGCACCGAGGGAATGAAATACTCCCTGGTCTCCCGAGAGGTGATCGCGGATGCCATCGAGACCGCGGTGCAGAGCCAGTTCATGGACGGGGTTCTGGTGCTGGGGGCGTGCGACAAGAATATGCCTGGCGGCATGATGGCCATCCTGCGCATGAACGTGCCGGCGATCTACTGCTACGGCGGCACCATCAAGCCCGGCAAGTGGAAAGGTCAGGATCTCACCATCGTCTCCGCCTTCGAAGCAGTGGGCGCCTATACCCACGGCAAGATGTCGGAGGAGGACTTCATCGGGGTAGAGAAGAACGCCTGTCCCACCTTCGGCGCCTGCGGGGGTATGTACACCGCCAACACCATGTCCAGCGCTTTCGAGGCCCTGGGCATGAGCCTGCCCTATTCCTCCACCATGGCCAATCCCGATCCGGAGAAGGCCGACAGTGTAGCCGAGTCGGCCCGAGTGCTGGTGGAAGCCATCAAGAAGCAGATCCTGCCGCGGCAGATCGTCACCCGTCAATCCATCGAGAATGCAGTGGCGCTCATCATGGCGGTGGGCGGCTCCACCAACGCGGTGCTTCACTTCCTCGCCATCGCCCATGCGGCGGAGGTGGAGTGGACTCTGGACGACTTCGAACGGGTGCGCCAGAGGGTCCCGGTGCTGTGCGACCTGAAACCCTCCGGCCGCTATGTCACCACCCAGTTCCACCAGGCGGGCGGCGTGCCCCAGGTGCTGAAGATACTGCTCAAGCATGGCCTGATCGATGGCGATTGCTTGACCATCACCGGCAAGCCGCTCGGCGCGCTGCTCGAGAACGTGCCGGAGCACCCACCCGCGGGCCAGGACGTGATCCGTCCCTTTGACAACCCCCTCTATCCCCAGGGACATCTCACGATCCTCAAGGGCAATCTCGCCACCGAGGGGTGCGTGGCCAAGATCACTGGCCTCAAGAAGACCTCCATCACCGGCCCGGCCCGGGTGTTCGATTCCGAGCCTGAGGCCATGGCTGCCATCGTCGGCGGCAAGATCCGGCCCGGAGACGTGATCGTAATCCGCTATGAGGGCCCCAAAGGAGGCCCCGGCATGCGCGAGATGCTCTCCCCCACCTCCGCCTTGATCGGCGCGGGCTTGGGCGAGTCGGTGGGGCTCATCACCGATGGTCGTTTCTCCGGCGGCACCTGGGGCATGGTGGTCGGCCACGTGGCGCCCGAAGCCGCGGTGGGCGGCACCATCGCGTTGGTGAACGAAGGCGATTCCATCACCATCGACGCACAGAAGCGGCTGATCCAGCTCAACGTGCCCGAGGAGGAGCTCGCGCGGCGCCGCCAGGCCTGGCAGCCACCCCAACCCCGCTACACCCGCGGCGTGCTGGCGAAGTACGCGAAGCTGGTGTCCTCCGCCAGCCGGGGTGCCGTAACGGATTGATTGACGCCTTCCCGAGGGCTCTTCTATGCTGCCCGCAGCGCGCCTGTCCAGCGGCGCTTTCTAGGGAGAGTCGAGAAATGATGCACAAGCTCAATCGGTCGATCGCCGGCGTCCTTATCGTGTGCACTGCGGGACTGGGGGGACCCCTGCCCGCTCAAGCCGGCCTGGTAGGCACCCAGGAAGTGGCGGCGAACCTGCCGCGGAGCGAGATTCAGCGCCATCTTGACCGGCAGGAGGTCCGGGACCAGCTTCAAGCGATGGGGATCGACCCTGCCCTAGTGGAAGCCCGGGTGGCCGCTTTGAGCGATGAGGAGGCGCGCATCCTGGCCGAGCGCTTAGACGCGCTGCCGGCGGGGGGCGACGGGGTGGGCGCGGTGGTGGGCGCCCTGCTCGTCATCTTCGTCATCCTGCTGATCACCGATCTGCTCGGCTGGACCAAGGTCTTCCCCTTCACTCGCACCATCAAATAGCGCCTTGCGTCGCGAATCAGTCCCCCGCCCCCGGGCGGGGGCAGCGCTCCTTCTCCTCGTCCTGCTCGCTGGGTGCGCGGCGCCCCAGACGGCTCGCCTGCTCAAGGAGCACCCGGCGGACCTGCCCCCGCGGGCAGAAATCGACGCCGCACCCTTCTATCCCCAAGAGCGCTACCAGTGTGGCCCCGCGGCCCTCGCCACGGTGCTAGTCCACGCTGGCGTGGACACTTCCCCCGCAGCGCTCGTCCCCCTGGTGTACCTGCCCGCCCGGCAAGGGTCCCTGCAGGTGGAGATGCAAGCGGCCACCCGCCGCCATGGGCTCATTGCCTACCCCCTGGCGCCCCGGCTGGAGGACGTGCTACGGGAAGTGGCGGCGGGCAATCCCGTGGTGGTGCTTCAGAACCTGGCTCTTGATCTGTGGCCCGTCTGGCACTACGCAGTGGTGGTGGGCTACGACCAGGGAGCACAGGAAATCGTGCTGCGCTCCGGCACCACCCGGCGGCTCACCATGTCCTGGAGCCGCTTCGAGCGCACCTGGGCGCGAAGCAAGCATTGGGCCATGGTGGCCATGGCACCGCAGCGGCTGCCGGCGACCGCAGAAGAACACGCCTACGTGGCGGCGGCAGTGGCCCTGGAGCGGGTGGATGCGAGCGCCGCCCACCAGGCCTACGGAACGGCCCTGCAGCGCTGGCCCCACAATCTGCCCGCCCGGATCGGGCTCGGGAACACCGCCTATGCCCGGGGCGATCTCGCCACCGCGGAGGCGGCATACCGGCAGGCTGTCCGGGATCACCCCCACTCGGCGGATGCCTGGAACAATCTAGCCCAGGTGCTGGTCGAGTCAGGAAGGAAAGGCGAGGCTCTGGCCGCTGCCCAGCGTGCGGTTTCGCTGGGCGGCCCTCGGCTCTCCTTGTACCGGGCGACGCTGGAAGCGATCCAGGAAGCCCAGTAGTTCCTCCAGGTTCGTCTCCCGGGCGCATCCTGGGAGAATAGGAGCATACTCCTTCGGAAATTCCCGCCATGCCCAACCGTCTCGCCCAAAGCCCCAGCCCTTACCTGCGCCAGCACGCCGACAATCCGGTCGACTGGTATCCCTGGTGCGAAGAAGCCCTCGCGCGGGCCCGCGCCGAAGACAAGCCTATCCTGCTCTCGATCGGCTATTCCGCCTGCCACTGGTGCCACGTGATGGCCCACGAGTCCTTCGAGGACCCGGAAGTGGCCGAGCTTATGAACCGCCACTATGTGAACATCAAGGTGGATCGGGAGGAGCGCCCCGATCTGGACCAGATCTATCAGAGCGCCCATGCCCTGCTCACCGGCCGGGCCGGCGGCTGGCCCCTCACCGTGTTTCTCATGCCCGACGATCACATGCCCTTTTTCGCCGGGACCTATTTCCCCAAGACCTCCCGCTACAACCTGCCCGGCTTCAAGGACGTCCTGGTGCGGGTGGCGGAGGTCTATCACACCCAAAGGGAGGAAATCCGCCGCCAGAATGGGGCCCTGCTCCAGGCCCTGGCCAGCACTCTTCCTCCTTCGCCCACCGGCCGCCCCGCCTTCGACCCCGCGCTCACGCGCCGAGCCATCGGGGAGCTGGCCGCCCTGTTCGACGAGATCCATGGGGGCTTTGGCACCGCGCCCAAGTTCCCCCACCCGGCCGAGCTGGAATTGTGCCTTTCCCGCTCCGGCACCGAAGGGGCGGGGGCAGGTGTAGAGATGGCGCGTCTAACCCTCACCCGCATGGCCGAGGGGGGCATCTATGACCAAGTGGGTGGCGGCTTCTGCCGCTACAGCGTGGACTCGTCCTGGACCATCCCCCACTTCGAAAAGATGCTCTACGACAATGGGCCCCTGCTCGCCCTGTACGCCGATGCCTGGCAGCTCGCCCGGGATCCCCTCTACGAACAGGTGGTGGCCGACACCGCCGCCTGGGTCATGCGGGAGATGCAGTCCCCCGAGGGGGGCTATTACAGCGCCCTGGACGCCGATTCGGAGCACGAGGAAGGCAAGTTTTACGTGTGGGACCGGGAGGAAGTCGCTTCCCTCTTAACGGAAAAAGAGTACGCCGTGGTGGCCCCCCACTACGGTTTCGACCGCCCCCCCAATTTCGAGAACAAGCACTGGCATCCCCGGGTTGCCAAAAGCCTGAAGCTGGTGGCCGAGCAAACTGGTATGCCGCGGGAGCGCTGCCGGGAGCTCCTTGCCTCGGCCCGCACCAAGCTCTTCACCCACCGGGAGCGCCGGGTGCGCCCAGGCCGGGACGAAAAAATCCTCACCAGCTGGAATGGCCTCATGATCCGGGGCATGGCGCGGGCCGGGCGCGTCTTCCGCCGCCCCGAATGGATCGCTTCGGCGCGGCAGGCGGCCGATTTCCTGCGCACCCGTCAGTGGCACGACGGACAGCTGCTGGCTGTCCACAAGGACGGCTCGTCCTATTTGAACGCCTATCTCGACGATTACGCATTCCTGCTGGAGGGGCTTCTGGAGCTCCTCCAGGCTGAGTTCCGCCCCGTGGACCTCGCCTTTGCCCGGGATTTGGCGGAGGCACTCCTTGCCCGGTTCGAAGACCCCAAAGACGGGGGTTTCTTCTTCGTGAGCCACGACCACGAGCGGCTGATCCTGCGGCCCAAGCCGGGTGCCGACCAAGCGACGCCTTCTGGCAACGGGGTGGCGGCCCTTGCCCTGCTTCGGTTGGGCCACCTGCTGGGAGAGCATCGCTACCTGGAGGCCGCGGAGCGGACGGTAGCCCTCTTCTACCCGGCCCTCGCCCGCCAGCCGAGCGCCTTCGCCACGCTGCTACGCGCCATGGAGGAGCTCGTCGCCCCGCCCACGGTTGTGATCCTGCGCGGGGAAGCGGCCGAACGCATCCGCTGGCAGGCGGTATTGGACGAGACCTATGCCCCCCACCGGCTGGTCCTGTCCATCGGCGATTACCCCGACCTTCCTCCCACCTTAGGGCGTCCGGTCACGGGGCCGGTCAACGCTTGGGTATGCGAAGGCGTTAAATGCTTGCCTGCCATCACTCAGGTGGAAGAGTTGCGCCGTGTTTGCAACTCGCAGAAAGTCATCTAATATGCGGTTTTCCTTATCGTCACCCTCGGGAGCACAAAAGGAGAAGCGGATGAAAAACGTGTTGATCGGTATCGTGGGTGCGGCCGGTTTCTTGATGGTCGCGGGCCCTGCCCTTGCCCAAGACGCCAAGGAGCTCGCCCAGAAAAGCGGCTGCCTCGCCTGTCATGCCGAGGACAAAAAGCTGGTGGGGCCCTCCATGAAGGAAATCGCCAACAAGTACAAAGGGCAAAAAGACGCCGTGGCCAAGCTCACGGAAAAGGTCAAGAAGGGCGGCGCCGGCGTCTGGGGCCAAGTGCCCATGCCGCCTCATCCTCACCTGAAAGACGAGGACATCAAGAAGATGGTGGAGTGGTACCTCGCCCACAAGTAAAACCTCATCCTGAACCCTGGCTACGAAGGCCGGCCCTGCCGGCTTTCGTTTTCGGGCCGACCGTCACAGCGGCCAAATTGACAGCCCCTGGGCGAGCCCCGATAATCAGCCTCGCTTAAGTTCCGGATTTTTTGAAGGTCCGGTACCCGTCGTGGACGCTCTCTCCACCATGCCACCCGAGGAGCAACCCCCATGAGTCGTGCTGAGCCCCTGCGCCTGTTAGTCCTTGGTTTCACGCTGCTCGCCCTTGCCGCTTGCGGCAAGAAGGAGGAGGCCCCCCCTCCTCAAGCTCAGGCCCCCGCGC
>NZ_DAIRTR010000047.1:0-20529 GCF_036803785.1 Pelomicrobium sp.
ATGCATGGGCGACGGAGACCCGCCGGCCGTCGTCTGGGCTCGGGCGACCGCCCACGTGAGCATCGGCCGGCACCAGTCCCGCAAAGCAGAGCTTGCTGCCGAACTGGAGGTACCGGCAGTGCGCCGTCCCCTGGGGGGCGGCTGCGTATGGATCGATCCGGATCAGTACTGCTACGCCCTGGTGGTTCCCCGAGCCTGGCTTCGGGGTCGGCCCGCCGACTGGGTGGAGTGGGCCCTCGGCCCGGCGTGCACCACCTACGCCGTCTTCGGACTCCCAGTGGAGCGTCTGCAGCAAGACCTGTGGTGCCGCGGCCGCAAGATTGCCGGCAGCGGTTTGGCCAGCATCGGGCGGGCCGTCGTGATCGGGTCGAGTTTTCTCTATCGCTTTCCCGCCGAGCGCTTCGCCCGCGTCGTCGCAAGTCCCAGCGAGGCGTTTCGCACCTGGCTGGTGGAAGAGCTGGTGGAGGCCGTTTCTGACTGGACACGGGAAGGAGAGCCGCCGGGGGGAGAGGCGTTGCTTGAGGCCTTCCGCGATGCCTGCGGCGAGCGGCTTGGGTGGCGGCTTGAGCGGGCTTGCCTCAGCGGCGAAGAGCGCTCCGCTCTGGTCTGCGCTCTGGAGGAGGAAGATGAGCCCTGGTGCGAGCCACCGCGGCGCGCCGTGGCCCATGGTCTGAAGCTCAACGCCGCCCGCTTTCTCGTGGAACATTGGGCCGGCCGGCACTGGGTGCGGCTGGTGATCGATCGCCGGCGCATCGTGCGCGCCGCTGCCTCGGATGAGGAGGTACAGGCTCGTCTCGTGCAGGCGCCTGGCCTGGCCGTGGAGGAGGAGGCCCTGAGCCGAGCCCTTGCCTGCCTGCCGGGCGCCTCCTCGGCCGGGTGGTCCCGGCTTATCCTGGAGGCGGTACCTCCCGTCCCATGACCCTTCCCACCATCGAGGCGCGCCTGGCGCGCAAGCTGATCGTCATGAGCACCGATGTCCCGCTGCTCGAGCGCTTGCGTGCTGCGCTGCCGCCAGACTGGGCGCTTACCGAGTGCACCGACCTTTCGGTCCTCGGCGGCTATCAGGACGTGTTGCTGCACCGCTTCATCCTGCTCGACTTGGACGAGACCCAGGCCTTCGACCCGCTGGCCGTCATCGAGCAGGTGCGCATGGAAATGATGCTCAATGTGCCGATCTTGTGCTTCGGCGGAGATCCAGCCACTCGGGATCAGGCGCGTCTTGCCCGGGCCGATCGTTTCTTCGAGCGGGACGAGATCGTGGAAAAGCTCAAGCTCTATTGCGACCAGTTCGGCTGGGGCGGGCGCTGATCAAAGACACGCAGGAAGCTGTGCCCAAGATGCAGCTCCTTCGGCGGCGCTCTTTGTGCGCAAAGGCGGGGGTGAGAGGGGAAAAGGTCAGGCCTTTGGCAGCTTTTCCACCTGGGCCGTGAGCTTGTCCAGGGTGTCGCGAAAGCCCTGCAAGCGTTGGCGTTCCTGGGCAACGACCGCTGGCGGAGCCCGCTCTACGAAGTGGGGGTTAGCGAGCTTGGCCTGCGCTTTCTTGATCTCCGCCTCCACCCGGGCGATCTCTCTGGCGAGGCGCGCCCGCTCCGCGGCCACGTCCACCTCCACTTTCAGCATGAGTTGATAGTCGCCCACAATGGCCACGGGGGCATCGGCGGGAGGCAGGCCACCCTCCACCACCTGAACCTCCGCCAGGCGAGCCAGCGTCCGCAAGAAAGCGGCGTGGGCCTCGATGAAGACTCGGGGGCCCGCTGCTAGCAGAGGAACCCGCTGGGAAGGCGCGAGCCCCATTTGGCTGCGCAAATGCCGGCAGGCGTTCACCACCTCCTTAAACGCCTGCACCTCGAGTGCAGCGGCCATATCGATCCTGTCCGGGTCGGGGCAGGGATAAGGTGCCAGCATGAGGGTGTCGCTTTCCTTCTTCCCTGCCAGGGGCGCCACCCGTTGCCACAGCTCCTCGGTGATGAAGGGTATGAAGGGATGTGCCAGGCGCAGCAGCGCTTCCAGCACCCGCACTAAAGTGCGGCGAGTACCCCGCCGGGCGGCCTCGTCGCCTTCGACGAGCTGCACCTTGGCGAGCTCCAGGTACCAGTCGCAGTACTCGTCCCAGACAAACTCGTAGATAGCGCGTGCGGCCAGGTCGAAGCGATATTCGGCCAGGGCATCGATCACCTGTTGCTCTGCCTGCTGTAGCCGCCCCGTGATCCAGCGGTCGAAGACCGAAAGCTTGACAGGCACTGCGTCGTCAAGCCCGCAATCCTGCCCCTCCGTGTTCATCAGCACGAAGCGGCTGGCGTTCCATAGCTTATTGCAAAAGTTGCGATAGCCTTCGCAGCGGTTCAAGTCGAAGTTGAGAGTGCGGGCGAAGGTGGCAAGCGAGGCGAAGGTGAACCTCAGCGCATCGGCGCCAAAGGCGGGAATGCCGTTGGGGAAATGGCTGCAGATGTACTGCTCGATCCTCTCCTTGTGTTCGGCACGAAGTAACCCCACGGTGGATTTCGCCAGCAGCTCGGGCAACGAGATGCCGTCGATCAGGTCGATGGGATCAATGGTGTTGCCCTTGGATTTGGACATCTTCTGGCCTTCCGCATCCCGCACGATGGCGTTGATGTAGACGTGGCGGAAGGGCGCCTTGCCGGTGAAATGCTTGGTCATCATGACCATTCGCGCGACCCAGAAGAAGATGATGTCGAAACCGGTCACCAGCACGGAGGAGGGGAGATACAGCTCCAAGTCCCGAGTCGGCTCCGGCCAGCCGAGGGAGCTGAAAGGAACCAAGGCTGAAGAGAACCAGGTATCCAGCACGTCGGGATCGCGCCGCAGCGGGCCGGTGTAGCCGGCGGCCCGGGCCTGGTCGTAGGCCTCTGCTTCGGTGCGGGCGACGAACACACGGCCCTCGTCGTCGTACCAAGCAGGGATCTGGTGGCCCCACCAAAGCTGGCGGGAAATGCACCAGTCCTGGATGTTTTCCAGCCAGTGGTTGTAGGTGGCGCTCCAGTGCTCGGGGAAAAACCTGACTTCGCCCTGCGCCACTGCCTCCAGCGCTACCTGGGCGAGGGATTTGCCTGGAAAGCGAGTCCCCTCGGGAGCCGGGGTGGAGGTGGCCACGAACCACTGATCGGTAAGCATGGGCTCCACGATCGCCCCGGTGCGGCCGGAGCGGGGGACTTTCAGCCGGTGGGTCTTCTCGGACACGAGCAAGCCCTGGGCCCGCAGGTCTTCCAGCACGCGACGCCTGGCTTCGAAGCGGTCGAGCCCCCGGTAAGCCAGGGGGGCTTGATCGTTGATCCTGGCATCCAGGGTCAGGATGTTCAGGGGCGCAAGCCCGTGGCGCGCCGCCACCTGGTAGTCGTTGAAGTCGTGGGCCGGGGTGATCTTCACGCACCCAGTGCCGAATTCCGGGTCCACATGTTCGTCGGCGATGACCGGGATCGTGCGCCCGGTGAGGGGCAGGATGACCTGCTTGCCGACCAGGTGCCGGTAACGCTCGTCGTCGGGATGGACCGCCACCGCCGTGTCCCCCAGCATGGTCTCGGGACGGGTCGTAGCCACCACCACGGTTCCCGAGCCGTCAGCTAGGGGATAGCGGATTTCCCAGAGCCGGCCGTCCTCCTCTTCGCTGTCCACCTCCAGGTCGGAGACCGCGGTACCCAGTACTGGATCCCAGTTAACCAGGCGCTGGCCCCGGTAGATGAGGCCCTGCGCGTAGAGCCGTACGAAAACCTCGATCACCGCCCGGGACATGCGCGCGTCCATGGTGAAGTAGCCCGCCCGCTGGCCCTCGGTGTCGGCGTAGGTCCAGTTGGCCGACACGCCCAGCCGGCGCATCTGACGGGTGATCGTGGCTCCCGACTGCTGCTTCCACTGCCACACCCGCTCGATGAACTTCTCCCGGCCCAGGTCGTGCCGGGTCTTGCCTTCCGCTTCCAGCTGCCGCTCCACCACGATCTGCGTAGCGATGCCGGCGTGGTCGGTGCCCACGATCCAGTTGGTATTGAAGCCCCGCATGCGGTGGTAGCGCACCAACACGTCCATTAACGTTTGCTGGAAGGCGTGCCCCATGTGCAGGGTACCGGTCACGTTGGGCGGAGGAAGCTGGATACAAAAAACCGGCCGATCAGGCTCGTCGCGGGCGGCGAAGCACCCGCGGGATTCCCAGTATTCGTACCAGCGCTGCTCGATCTCGCGCGGATCGAAGCTTTTGGCAAGTTTTCCCATGGGCGTGGGCGATGTCGAAAAGTTACGTATTATAGGGCCCAAGGGCAGGGACGGAACCCCGACTCCGGAGCGGGACCCGGGCCCCGGAGCGGGCTGCACGGCCGCGGTGCCGGAGGCCCTGACGGTAAGGGCCACCGCCCGGGCGGCTTGCGCGATTAGCGCCTCCCGTTGCGTTGCGGGAAGTGCGGGTGCCAGATGGGCGCGCAGCACGGCTGCGATGCGGCTTTCCCACCACTCGTCCTCCGGCAAAGCCTCTTCGGCAATTTCTTCCTGCAGAAGCGGTAAGTCTTCTTCAACTTCCGCTTCTTCTCCGAAAGCAGCCGGTTCGGGCTCTTCGAGCACCTCGCTCAGGAGGGGGAAGAGGTCGGGATCCTCGGAGGAGGCGGGCTCTGCCTGGCGCGGGCGATGCTTGGCGAGCAGCGCGTCCAGTTTGGCAAGCAGCGCATCCGTTTCGTCGATAGGTCGAGGCGTCTCGGTCATGGGCGCGAGTTCAGCCCCGTCCCCTCAAGGCGGAGAGGTCGTGATGCTGAATGGCATACCCCCGTTGCTGGTAGAAGCGGTAACGCTCCCGGGCCGCCTGGCTGTCTCCCTCGTCGAAGGATACGATCTCCACCAGCCGCTGAAAGCGGCTAAAGAAAGCCGGCCACGCCGGGCACAGATTAATCAGCACTTCGTCATGGGGCAGCGGCTCGGGCGCGTGGTCCACGATGACCGGCGTTACCGCGGCGAGAGGGCTGGCGTTGCGGCAATGGGGAATGAAGCCGGTGGGGGGCACGGTCCACAACAGCCGATCCATTTTTTCCGTCGTTTCCTCGTCCGGCGTCAGCACCAGCACCCGCAAGCCTTGCTGGAAGGCCTTGGCCGCCAGTCTGCAGGCGGTGGCGAGTTTGTCATCGACGCGGGTGTAGAAGTCGATCTGGGTCATCAGGAGCCGGGATTCAGTAGACAGAACCCAGCATCTCGTCCTTGGCGGTTGAGGATCATCTTCTCCCCGCGACTTTGCGCTCCCGGTCTCCCGTTCTCTGGCTTGTGGCCTCTGCAACGCGGTTGATGAGGAACTGCGTGAGCAGGGGCACGGGGCGGCCGGTGGCGCCCTTCTCCTTGCCCGACTTCCACGCGGTGCCGGCGATGTCCAGATGGGCCCAACGGAATTTTTTGGTGAAGCGGGCAAGGAAGCAGGCAGCGGTCACGCTTCCCGCCGGCCGGCCACCGATGTTGGCCATGTCGGCGAAGTTGCTCTTGAGCTGCTCCTGGTAGTCTTCCCACAAGGGCATCTGCCAGGCTCGATCCAGGGTCTGCTCGCCCGCCCGGATGAGCTCCTTGGCGAGGGTATCGTCGTTGCTGAACAAGCCCGTTGCCACGTGCCCCAGGGCGATCACGCAGGCGCCGGTCAGGGTGGCGATATCGATCACCGTGGCCGGGTTATAGCGCTCGGCGTAGGTCAGGGCGTCGCATAGGATCAGGCGCCCTTCCGCATCGGTGTTCAGGATCTCGATGGTCTGGCCAGAGAGGCTGGTCACTACATCGCCGGGCTTGGTGGCCCGGCCGCCCGGCATGTTCTCGGTCGCTGGGATGAGACCCACCACATTCATGGGCAGTTGCAGTTGGGCGATGGCTTTGAAGGTGCCCAGCACGGCCGCGGCGCCGCACATGTCGAACTTCATTTCATCCATGTCCTGGGCGGGCTTGATGGAAATGCCACCGGTATCGAAGGTGACACCTTTACCCACCAGGGCGACGGGGGCCTGTTTGCGCTCCGTACCGTGGTACTCGAGGATGATGAGCTTGGGGGGCTCGTGGGTTCCCTTGGCCACGGCGAGCAGCGCGCCCATGCCCAGTTTTTCCATGTCCTTGCGTTCCAGCACTTGGACCTTAAAATCGTAGGCCTTGGCCATGCCGATGGCCTGCTCGGCCAGGTAAGTGGGCGTGCAGATGTTGCTCGGCAGGTTGCCCAGGTCTTTCGCCAGATTCATGCCGCAGGCGATGGCCTGCCCCTGGTGCAGGCCTTCCTCGGCCGGGCTCACGTCGAGGCGCCGTGATACCGCCAGGGTAAGCTTGCGTAGCCGCCGGGCTTCTTCCGGCTTGCTCTTCAGGCGGTCAAAGCGGTACACCATTTCCATGGCGGCCACGACCGCCGTGGAGACTTTCCACCCAACGTCCCGTTTCTTGACCTCCACCTCCGGCAGGCATAGGGTCGCCTCGGCTGCACCGGTCTCGGTGAGGGCACGCACAGCCGCAGCCACGGCATTACGGTATTCCTTTTCCCGGAACTCCCGCTCCGGCCCGAGCCCCACCAACAGCACCCGCTCGGCCAAGATGCCCGGCACTTTGTGCAGCATCAGGGTTGTGCCGCATTTTCCTTCCATATCGCCGCGGCGGAGAATGTCGGAAACAAAGCCCTGGGCAGCGCTGTCGACGGCCTGGGCCGGGGCGCTCAACCGACGTGGCTCGAATACGCCGAGGACCAGGCAAGCGGTGCGACTTTTTTCGGGAGCCCCGCTTTTTATGCTAAATTCCACGACTAACTCCTCGTCTGGATTACGTTTTCAGGCCCTTCGCGAATGCTGAATTATCCCTGCTCACGCGCGTACAAGTCAAAGAATGCGCCGCGGATCTTTGTCCGCAGCGCCTTGCGCGAGTTCTCCACTACCGGGATCGTGGTCTTCGTGGTGGTTCTGACCATCACCCTGGTGACCCAGGTGATCCGTCTGCTGGACCAGGCCGCTAGCGGGTCGATTCCTGCCGAGGGGGTGCTGGCACTGCTCGGTTTGCGCGCTTTAAGCTATCTTGCGCCACTGCTCGCAGGCACTACCTTCGTTGCCATTCTCTTGAGCTTGAGTCGGGCCTATCGGGACTCCGAGATGGTGGTGTGGTTTAGCGCCGGGTTGAGCCTGACCGCCTGGGTGCGTCCAGTACTGCTGTTTGCCGTGCCGATTGCTTGCATCGTGGCGGCCCTTGCTCTATTCCTTTCGCCCTGGGCCATCGCCAAGAGCGAGGAGCTGAGGCAGATCCTCAGCACCCGGGATGATGCCTCCCTTGTGAGTCCTGGCACTTTCCAGGAATCGCGTCACGCCGATCGGGTCTTCTTCGTCGAGGCCGTGAGCCAAGACAAGCGGCGGGTGGAAAACGTCTTCGTCCAATCGATGGAGAAGGATACCGTCGCGGTGATGGTGGCTCGTATTGGCCGAATAGAGACCGCGGACAACGGCGACCGGTTTCTGGTCATGGAACACGGGTCCCGCTTCGATGGTCCCCCCGGCTCTTCTGAGTACAGGATCATGCATTTCGACCGCTACGCAGTGCGCGTTCAACAGGCCGAGCCCCGTCCCGCCGCGCCTTCCACCAAGTCCCAGCCCCTCCTCGTATTGCTGGAGAACCGCACGCCCGAGCATCTCGCGGAGCTGGGCCGGCGGCTGAGTCAGCCCATCAGCGCCGTGCTGCTTGCCCTTCTGGCGATCCCTCTGGCCCAGGTGAATCCGCGGGCCGGGCGATCCCTCAATCTGATCATGGCGATCCTCATCTACATGATCTACACCAACACCCTGAGCGTCGCCCAGGTCTGGGTGGCGTTCCAGCGGATCGAGCCGGCCCTGGGGTTGTGGGGCGTGCATGGGGCGATGCTCGTGTTCATCGCCGCCTTCTTTTACCGTCGGCTTTCGGTGTTCAGCCTGGGGCGGTTGCGAACATGAGGGTTCTGCGGCGTTACGTGGCGCGGGAGATCTACCTGGCGACCAGCCTCGTGTTTGCGGCGCTCATCTGCCTTTTCATCATCTTCGATTTGATCCACGAGCTGAGCGATGTGGGCAAGAGCGCCTACCGGGTATCCCAGGCGGTGGCTTATGTGCTCCTCAGCGTGCCGGGCCACACCTACGAGCTGTTCCCGATCGCGGCGCTAATCGGCACTGTGGTCGCACTTTCCCAGTTGGCGGCCCACTCCGAGCTCACCGTGATTCGGGCCTCGGGCGTGTCCCTGTACCGACTGGCCCTGGCGGTATGCCTGGCGGGTCTCACCCTAGCCCTGATCACCTTGGTGGTGGGGGAGTTCATCGCCCCGGCAAGCGACCAGGCTGCCCAGCGGCTGCGGCTGCGCGCCACCAGTACGGTGGTGGGGCAGGAATTCCGCTCCGGTCTTTGGGTCAAGGACGAGGGCAGCTTCATCAATGTGCGCCAGGTGAACCTGGATTTCTCCCTACGCGGGGTCAAGATCTTTCAGTTTGACGATGGCTTTCGCCTGCGTGCCATCAGTTTTGCCGAGCACGGCGAATACCTGGGAGATCACTGGTGGTCCCTGTCTAATGTGGTGCGCACCGAGTTCCAGGGCTCGGAAAGTCGGGTGGTGAGGCTGCCGCAAGAACGCTGGCGATCGGTGTTGAGCCCGGAAGTGATCAGCGTGTTGCTGGTGGACCCCCATAAAATGACCCTCGCCAGCCTGTGGAGCTACATCCAGCACCTGCGGGAGAACCGGCAAAACAGCACCCGCTTCGAGATTGCCCTGTGGCGCAAGATGGTGTATCCGGGGGCGGTGCTGGTGATGATGTTGCTCGCCGTCCCCTTTGCCCAGCACCAGCGGCGTGCCGGCGGGGTGGGGGCCCGGGTATTCATGGCCATCATGGTAGGCCTGGGCTTTCATTTGTTGAACCGCCTGTTCGCCCATCTAGGCGTGCTCAACGAGTGGCCGCCAGCCTTGAGCGGCATGGGTCCGACCGTGGCGTTCCTGGGACTCGCCTTTGCCGCTATGTGGTGGGCGGAGCGGCGGTAAAGTTGGCGCCGGAGCCGAGGCAGCGGGCTCAGCGTCTTTCTTGGATGATACAGGTTCCCGCCAGACGGTCGTGGAGGAACTGACGTTCTCGGTCCAGAAAAGCCCACAGCAAAGAGGGCAGGAGCAGGGTGAGGGTGGCTGCCAGGAAACGCAGCACAGCTTGCCGGACGGAGAGTGGGGCCCCGTCGGCGGACACCAGCTGCAGGCGCCAGGTTTTCATGGCGAGGGTCTGGCCCCCGTGGGTCCATTGCCATACGAAGTAAACCCCTGAGACCGCCAGTAGATAAGCCTGAGTGAAAGGGCGCAGCGCCGGATCTCGGGCGGCGGGCAACGCCAGCAGCAGCGCTAGATCTGCAATCAGGAGGACCGCGAAGAGCAGCAAACCCTCGTAGAGGAGGCTCAGGAAGCGGCGTCCGAAGCCAGCGTAAGCCATGGGAATCACGGAAGGCGAGAGACGACAGGCAAACTATCGTGCAGCCGGGGCCTGCGGAGTCGCGGCCTCCGGCTTGGCCTCTTCCGCCTGGAACTGACTATATTCTTGCCATTTGCGCTTGACTTCTCGGCGCTTCTCCGGTGGCATCTGCTTGAGGTTCTGGTAGTTCTTGCGGGCGAGCTCCCGCTCCTCAGGGGTGAGCCGGCTCCATTCCAGGAGCCGTGATTGGAGCCGCTTCTGCTGTTCCGCATTGAGCTTCGGGTATTGCCGCGCTACCCCCAGGAGCTTTTTCTTTTGCACGTCAGAAAAGCTGTCCCACTCGTGGGCCAGGGGCGCCAGAATCTCTCGTTGCTTGGGTGTCAGCTCCGACCAGGAAGGCTGTCGCTCCCCCGCCGCGGTCATGGGGCTTGAGAGCACGCCGAGCAATGCCAGCCACAGGACTATCGCTCGGAATGCTGGAGCCATGCAGGAAATTGGGGATGTAAGTAAGCGCGTACCGGCAGGTCTCCGGAGAGCAACGCAGCGTCCAGCTCGCTGGGGTCGAGGGTCCCTTCCCGTTGGGACCAGAGGACAACCGCCACCGCCAGGGCGAGCGCCACCACCCCTGCGGACCTCCACAAGCGCCAAGGGGAAGGCTCGGGCAGCTCCATTCCCCGCGCTTGGGCCGCTCCCGCCAGATCCATGACCGACCCCGTCGCTCGGTGACGGGCAAGAGCCCGCTCCCGCGCTTGCTTGAGGCGGGCGCTGATGGCGGGGTCCAAGTCTTTCAAGCCGCCGTCGAGCAGCGCGCGGACCTTCGCAGCGAAGCGTGTTTCGTCATTCATAATTCGATGCCCTTGGACCGCAGCCATCGAGCCAAGGCGTGGGTTGCCCGGGAGCAGTGGGTCTTTACGCTGCCTTCGGAGCAACCCATGATACGAGCGGTTTCCGCCACATCCAGCTCTTCCCAGTAACGCAAAAGGAACGCTTCCCGTTGACGCGCGGGCAGTTTCTGGATGCCTTGTTCAAGGATAACAAGCACTTGGGAGCGCTCCACGCGCTCCGCAGGACCCTCCATCGCATCGGAGACCTCGGCAGGTTCAATGGTTTCAAGAGGATCTTGTTCGGAGTCCCGGCCCGGCAGAAGGGCCGAGACCAGGGTGGTCCACACGCTGGCGACCTTCTGCCGACGAAAGCAATCGCGGATGACGTTTTGGAGGATGCGCTGGAAGATGAAGGGCAGTTCCTCGGCCGGGCGCGCCCCATATTTTTCGACCAGCCTTAACATGGCCTCCTGGACGAGATCCAGCGCCAGGTCCTGGTTCCTCACCGCAAACAGGGCCTGCTTGTAGGCGCGGCGCTCTACGCTCGCCAAAAACTCGGACAGCTCCCTGGAGGTAGCCAGCTTGCATCGACCTCGGTGTGGACCATGGGGATCGGGGCCCCCTTACGTAAAGGCGCCCCATGGTAGCAAAAAAGTCGCGCGGGCAGTAGGACCGCCCTGAGCCCGACCGCGGTGGCCCGGCCGATCTCCTTGGGGCTCGCTGGGGGGAACGACTCTTCGCCCGGGCCTACTCCCGTTCTGCAGGGGGCTCCCCCGATTCTTTTTAGGCTTGACCGAATCTCCACTTATCGATATCGTTTTTAGTTTATTCTCAATTATCAGGTTTTTCAGACAGATCCGATGGAACTGACCGGCGCGGAAATCGTGGTGCGCTGCCTCCAGGAGGAAAAAGTCGACTACGTGTTCGGCTATCCCGGCGGGGCGGTCCTGTTCATTTATGACGAGCTTTTCAAGCAGGACAGGGTCAAGCACATCCTGGTACGCCACGAGCAGGCCGCGCTCCATGCGGCCGACGGCTATGCCCGCGCCACCGAAAAGGTGGGGGTTGCCCTGGTGACTTCTGGGCCGGGGGTCACCAATGCGGTGACCGGAATTGCCACCGCTTACATGGATTCCATCCCCCTGGTGGTTATTACCGGGCAAGTGCCCACCCACGCCATCGGCCAAGACGCCTTCCAGGAATGCGACACGGTGGGCATTACCCGCCCGTGCGTGAAGCACAACTTTCTGGTGAAAGATGTGAAAGACCTGGCCATCACCATCAAGAAGGCGTTCTACATCGCTTCCACGGGACGCCCGGGGCCGGTGGTGGTGGACATTCCCAAGGATGTGACCACGGCTAAGTGCGAATTTCACTATCCGGAGAGCGTGACCATGCGCTCCTACAACCCGGTGGTGAAGGGGCACGCCGGCCAGATCCGCAAGGCGGTGCAGTTGATCCTGGAGGCCAAGCGGCCCATGGTCTACTCCGGGGGCGGGGTTATCCTGAGCAACGCTTCGGAGTTCCTTACGGAATTCGTTCGGCTGCTCGGTTTCCCGTGTACCAACACCCTGATGGGCCTGGGCGGCTTTCCTGCCACCGACCCCCTCTTCGTCGGTATGCTGGGCATGCATGGCACCTACGAAGCCAACATGGCTATGCAGCATTGCGACGTGCTGGTAGCCATCGGCGCCCGCTTCGACGACCGGGTGATCGGCAATCCGAAGCACTTCTACAACCCCGAGCGCAAAATCATCCATATCGACATCGATCCCTCCTCCATTTCCAAACGGGTGAAAGTGGACGTTCCCATCGTGGGCAACGTGCGCGACGTGCTGGAGGAGCTGCTGCGGCTGCTCAAGGAGACACGGGAGCGGCCTGATCCCCAGGCGCTCAAAGCGTGGTGGACCCAGATCGAGCTTTGGCGCGCCCGGGATTGCTTACGCTACGACCGATCGAGCCCCATCATCAAGCCCCAGTACGTGCTGGAAAAGCTCTACGAGGTGACCCGTGGAGATGCCTACGTGACTTCCGACGTGGGACAGCACCAGATGTGGGCGGCCCAGTTCTACAAGTTCGACAAGCCAAGGCGTTGGATCAATTCCGGGGGACTGGGCACCATGGGCTTCGGGCTGCCTGCAGCCATGGGCGTGCAGCTCGCCCATCCTGAAGCGATGGTGGTGTGCGTAACCGGCGAGGCGAGCATCCAGATGTGCATCCAGGAGCTTTCCACCTGCAAGCAGTACCGCCTGCCGATCAAGATCGTGAACCTCAACAACAAGTACCTGGGCATGGTGCGTCAGTGGCAGGAGTTCTTTCACGGCAACCGCTACGCCGAATCCTACATGGATGCCCTTCCGGATTTTGTCAAGCTGGCCGAGAGCTACGGGCACGTGGGCATGAAGATCGAAAGGCCTGGCGACGTGGAAGGGGCGTTGCGGGAAGCGTTTTCCATGAAAGATCGGCTGGTGTTCATGGACTTCATCACTGACCAGACCGAGAACGTCTTCCCCATGGTGCCCGGGGGCAAGGGTCTCTCGGAAATGATCCTGGTATGACGCGATGGTCGATGGTGGCGACCACCGTAGCACACGATTCTGGCTGCCACCCTTGTCTCTCGTCAGCTGACTTCTGGTTATCGAAATGCGTCACATCATCTCCCTCCTGATGGAAAACGAACCCGGGGCCCTCTCGCGTGTGGCGGGGTTGTTCTCGGCGCGCGGCTACAACATCGAGTCGCTGACGGTAGCCCCCACCGAGGATCCCACCCTCTCGCGCATGACCATCGTCACTTCCGGCTCGGACGACGTAATCGAACAAATCACAAAGCAGCTCAACAAGTTGATCGACGTGGTGAAGGTGGTCGATCTGTCGGATGGCGAGCACATCGAGCGGGAACTCATGCTGGTCAAAGTGCGGGCGGTGGGCAAGGATCGGGAGGAAATGAAGCGCATGGCGGATATCTTCCGTGGGCGCATCATCGATGTGACCGACAAGGCCTACACCATCGAGCTGACCGGTACCGGATCGAAGCTGGACGCCTTCTTGCAGGCGATCGAGCGTAGCGCCATCCTGGAGACCGTGCGCACCGGCGCTTCGGGCATCGCCCGAGGCGAGCGGATCCTCAAAGTTTGACGGCACCGGTCGGCAATCCGTTTCATCGAGCCGCGCTGTACCGGCTGCAGCCTTCGGCCGCCAGCAACCATTGAAGAGGAAAACCATGAAAGTCTATTACGACAAAGACGCCGATCTATCCCTGATCAAAGGGCGCAAAGTCACCATCGTCGGCTACGGTTCCCAGGGACATGCCCATGCCAACAATTTGAACGACTCCGGGGTGAAAGTGACCGTGGGTTTGCGCAAAGGGGGTGCTTCCTGGGACAAGGCCAAGAACGCAGGGCTTGTGGTGAAGGAGGTGGCCGAGGCAGTTAGGGGAGCAGACGTAGTCATGATTCTGCTCCCAGACGAACATCACGCCCGGGTGTACCGCGAGGAGATCGAGCCCAGCATCAAGAAGGGTGCAGCCCTCGCCTTTGCCCACGGCTTCAACATCCACTTCGGTCAGATCGAACCCCGCGCCGACCTGGATGTGATCATGATCGCACCCAAGGGCCCCGGCCATCTGGTGCGTTCCACTTACACCCAAGGCGGCGGCGTGCCCTCCCTCATCGCCGTGCACCGGGACGTTTCCGGCAAGGCCCGGGATCTCGCCCTCTCCTACGCCTGCGCCATCGGCGCTGGCAGGGCTGGGGTGATCGAGACCACTTTCCGCGAGGAGACCGAAACCGACCTCTTCGGTGAACAGGCGGTGCTGTGCGGCGGTTGCACGGCCCTGGTGCAGGCTGGCTTCGAAACTCTGGTCGAGGCGGGCTATGCGCCTGAGATGGCATATTTCGAGTGCCTGCACGAGCTCAAGCTCATCGTGGATTTGATGTACGAAGGCGGCATCGCCAACATGCGCTATTCCATCTCCAACACCGCCGAATACGGCGATTTCACCCGCGGCCCGCGCATCATCAATGAGCAGACCCGGGCCGAGATGCGCAAAATCCTCTCGGAAATCCAGAGCGGGGAGTTCGCCAAGGAGTTCATTCTCGAGAACCAGGCCGGGGCGCCCAAGCTCAAGGCCCTGCGGCGCATAGGCAAAGCGCACCCGATCGAGGTGGTGGGCGAAAAGCTGCGGGACATGATGCCTTGGATCAAGCAGAACCGCCTGGTGGATCAGAGCAAGAATTGAAGTGCAAGACCCGCACAGCACCGTCCAGAGCAGACCCGCAAATGCCCGCCGGGCGGGCGTGCCGATGAGCCACTCCCATCCCTTGATCGCCCGGGAAGGCTGGCCCTTCGTCGCTGGGACGCTGGCGGCGGCTCTCGCCGGAGCGCTTCTGCTGGGAGCATGGTCGGTGCCCCTGTGGCTGCTGTTCGCCTTTGCGTTACAGTTCTTCCGCGACCCGCCCCGCTCCGCCCCTGCAGGGGCAGGGCTGGTGCTCTCGCCTGCGGATGGGCGGGTGGTGTCGGTCGAGGCCTGCCGCGATCCATTCATCGAGCGCGAGGCGCTGCGCATCTCGGTCTTCATGAACGTGTTCAACGCCCATTCCAACCGCAGTCCCGTGGACGGTCAGGTGATCAAGCGCTGGTACTTTCCGGGCAGGTTCTTCAACGCCGAGCTGTCCAAGTCCTCCCTAGAGAACGAGCGCAACGCCCTGTGGCTCAAGACCCCGGAGGGTTTCGACGTCACGTGCGTACAGGTAGCGGGGCTGGTGGCCCGGCGCATCCTGTGCTACGTGGACGAGGGCGCCCGACTGGGTCGTGGTGAGCGCTACGGCTTTATCCGATTCGGCTCCCGTCTGGACGTATACCTTCCCTGCGGAGCCCGGCCCCAGGTGAGCATTGGCGACAAGGTCTACGCGGCGAAGAGCGTCATCGCCCGCTTGCCCGCCGCACCGGGCGGCAGTGCCGTCGTCGGCGATTTCGGTTAAGCTTTGATGGATTTAGCGGGGGCGGGCGGCTCCCGCGGGAAGCCACGCGAGGCTCCTTGACTGCTGCGGGTGAGCGCCCGATGCTCCACGATCCGAACCGTAAAGCCCTGCTCAACCCCGCCGTGCGTCGGCGAGGAATCTACCTTCTGCCCAATCTGTTTACTACCGCTGCCCTGTTTGCCGGCTTCTACGCCATCGTCCAGGCGATGAACGGACGCTTCGAGCATTCGGCCGTGGCGATCTTCGTCGCCATGGTGTTGGATGCCTTGGACGGACGGGTGGCGCGGCTCACCCACACCCAAAGTGCGTTCGGTGCCGAATACGATAGTCTCTCCGACATGGTGTCCTTCGGTGTAGCGCCCGCCCTGGTGATGTACGAGTGGGCGCTGCAGGGGCTGGGCAAGCTCGGATGGCTGGGTGCGTTCGTCTACTGTGTCGGCGCCGCGCTACGGCTGGCCCGCTTCAATACCAACATCGACGTGGTGGACAAGCGCTACTTCCAAGGATTGCCCAGTCCTGCGGCAGCGGCCCTCATCGCCGGGCTGGTGTGGATCATGCATGATCATGACGTGAGGGGGCGGGAGGTCATGTGGCTCGCATGGATCGTGACGGTTTTCGCGGGAGTGAGCATGGTAAGCAATCTGCGCTTCTATAGCGGCAAGGACGTGAACCTGCGCAAGAGTGTCCCGTTCGCCGTGCTGCTCGCGCTGGTACTTGCGATCGTGCTCATCTCGAGCAATCCTCCGACGGTGCTGTTTCTGCTGTTCGTCGGCTATAGCCTTTCCGGCTACGTCTTATGGGTCTGGGAGCGCTTCAAGCGCCACCGCCTCAAAGCGCCCCCTGGAGCCGCCCCTTGACCTTCGAGCGGAGGATGGGCGGTTCTGTGGCGGGCTAGCCGTTTGCCCGGGAAGGCCGGCAAAATAGACAAGATTTGTACGGGCGGAGCGGATCGAGCCGGACGGGAGTCAAGGCCATGGAAGATAGGCTGATCATATTCGATACCACGTTGCGCGACGGCGAGCAAAGCCCGGGCGCGTCCATGACCAAGGAAGAGAAGCTGCGCATCGCCCGGCAGCTCGAGCGCATGCGGGTGGACGTGATCGAGGCGGGTTTTCCCGCTGCTAGCCCTGGCGACTTCGAGGCGGTCAAGGCGGTGGCCGAGGCGATCAAGGACAGTACCGTATGCGCCCTGGCACGGGCTACCGAGCGTGATATCCAGCAGGCGGCCCAGGCCCTCAAGGGGGCAGCCTCCGGGCGCATCCATACGTTCATCGCCACCAGCCCTATCCACATGCAGAAAAAGCTGCGCATGGAGCCGGACCAAGTGGTGGAGCAGGCGGTCAAGGCAGTGAGGTGGGCGCGCCAGTATACCGACGACGTGGAGTTTTCCCCCGAGGACGCGGCCCGCTCCGAGATCGACTTCCTGTGTCGCATCCTGGAGCGGGTGATCGCGGCGGGAGCCACCACCATCAACATCCCGGACACGGTGGGCTATAGCATCCCGGAGCAGTTTGGGGCGCTGATTCGGCAGCTGCGCAGCCGCATCCCCAACGCCGACCGGGTGGTGTGGTCGGTACACTGTCACAACGATCTAGGCCTGGCGGTGGCCAACTCGCTCGCCGCGGTGCTCAGCGGTGCGCGCCAGGTGGAATGCACCATCAACGGGCTGGGCGAGCGGGCGGGAAACGCAGCGCTGGAGGAGATCGTGATGGCAGTGCGCACGCGTCGGGATGTGTTCCCGTGCGAGACCCGCATCGACACTACCCAGATCGTCCCAGCAAGCCGGTTAGTGGCGGGGATCACAGGTTTCCCCGTGCAGCCTAACAAGGCCATCGTGGGTGCCAATGCCTTTGCTCATGAATCGGGCATCCATCAGGACGGAGTGCTCAAGAGCCGGGAGACCTACGAGATCATGCGGGCGGAGGACGTGGGCTGGACCGCCAACCGCATGGTGTTGGGCAAGCACAGCGGCCGCAACGCCTTCCGCACGCGGCTTAAGGAGCTCGGCATCGAGATCGAGTCAGAGGAGGTGCTGAACGCAGCCTTTGCCCGGTTCAAGGAGCTCGCGGACAAGAAGCACGAAATCTTCGATGAGGACCTGCACGCGTTGATGAGCGAGGAGGCCCTCGCCCTGGACCGGGAGCACTACCGGCTCGTCTTCCTCAAGGTCTGCTCCGAGACCGGGGAAACCCCCTGCGCTCGGGTGATGCTCTCCGACAACGGGGTAGAGCGCACGGGCACGGCTACGGGTAGCGGGCCGGTGGACGCCACGTTCAGGGCGATCGAGTCCATCGTCAAGAGTGGCGCGGAGCTGCAGCTCTACTCGGTAAACGCGATTACCAGCGGCACCGATGCCCAGGGGGAGGTCACGGTGCGGTTGCAGAAAGGGGGGCGCATCGTGAACGGCCAGGGGGCGGACACCGACATTATCGTCGCTTCCGCCAAGGCCTATGTCCACGCCCTCAACCGGCTGCAGGCGCCCGCCGAGCGGGCCCACCCCCAGCTCTAGGCCCCGCTTTGGACCCTTACCGGGCCAGCTTGACCGCGGTTTCGGCAAGCCGCCGGCCCAGGGCCATGCACAGCCGATGCTCGGCTTCAGTAAACGGTCGGTCGTCGGCCGGGCCGGCCACGTGGCTTGCTCCGTAGGGGGTCCCGCCCGCATCGGTGCTCATGAGATCCGGCTCGGTGTAGGGCAGGCCGAGGAGCACCATCCCGTGATGCAGGAGGGGCAGCATCATGGTGAGTAGGGTGGTCTCCTGGCCCCCGTGCAGGCTCCCCGTAGAGGTGAACACCGCAGCGGGCTTACCCGCTAGGGCGCCCCGCAGCCAGAGCCCCGAGGTCTCGTCGAGAAAATGCTTGAGGGGGGCGGCCATGTTGCCGAACCGCGTGGGACTGCCCAGGGCGAGGCCAATGCACTCTTCCAGGTCGGCGAGCGCTACGTAAGGTGCGCCGGATTGGGGCACCGGCGCCTCCACCGCTTCGCACACCGGAGAAACCCGGGGCACTGTGCGCAAGCGGGCCTGCACCCCCGGCACCTGCTCGATGCCCCGAGCGACCAGCTGGGCCATCTGGCGCACGGCCCCGTGACGGCTGTAGTAGAGGACCAGGATGTCCCGCGAGGGCATTTCGGCTCGACCGTTTCGCCAACGTTTGGCTTATTATACGAGCCGTGCTGACACTACCTCTTTCGATTTCGTGCGTCGCTGGCTGAAAGCTCGACTTCCCTCCCCCGAGCGCCTGGGGCGGCAGCGGTGGCTCAGACCCCTGGCCCCGGCGTTGGCCCATCCTCGCCTGTGGCATTTCAATCGCCGGACGGTAGCAGGTGGGGTCGCCCTCGGATTGTTTTTCGGATTATTGGTCCCCGTGGCGCAGGTCGCCTGTGTGGCCCTGGCTGCGGTGTGGTTGCGGGTCAACTTGCCGGTGGCCGCGGCCAGCACCTTGGTGACCAATCCCTTTACTTTCCCCCCGATCTACTATCTGGCTTACCGAATCGGGGCCACGGTGACTGGGCGCCGCGGTGCCGAGCCCTTGTGGGAGCAAGCAATGGGCGCCCTGGGAGAGCTGGGGTGGCTGGAATTTTTGCGGGAGGTGGGAGAGCCCCTCGTCGTAGGCTTGCTGATCCTGGCCACGGGCGCGGCTGGGGTCGGTTATCTCTTGACCCACCAGGCATGGCGTTGGCTTGCCGTGTTACGCCTCGTGCGCAAACGCCATGGCCGCGGTTCGGCCGCCTGAATCCCGGGCACTGCACTCAGCCACCCTCCTCCGGGGAGGAGGGCACGCCGGCGGTGGTCTCGGGGTAGAACCAAACCCTCCTCCAGGCTTCTAGCACCGCGTTGGGGTATTCGGGCTTGCCCAGGCTGCCGTTGTAGCGGCCGAGGGCCCGATAGAGGTCCCCTTGTTCCATGTCTAGGTAATGGCGCAGGATGGTGCAACCGTAGCGGAGATTGACCCGCAGGTGAAAGAGGTTGTGCCCTTCCTCGCCGATTTCTTTGACCCAGAAGGGCATCACCTGCATATAGCCCCGGGCGCCGGCGGAAGAGACGGCATACTTGCGAAAAGCGCTCTCCACCTGGATCACCGCCAGCACCAGCTGAGGGTCGAGACCGGCTCGAGTGGCTTCGTAATGGACGGTTCGCAGGAAATCCTCCCGGGCCCGCGGCTCCGGGAAGTGGCGCTCCAGGCGCCGGGACATCTCGGCGAGCCACCGTTGCCCTTGAGCGTCGGAAATGAACGCACTGCGCTGTACCGCCCGATCGGAGATGGCCCGGTGGAGGGCCGCCCGGACGCTCGCCGAAAGGGGCTCGTAGCGCTGATCTCCGCCCCAGGCCAGGGCAGGCAGCAGCGCGGTCAGCAGGACGGAAGCGTGTCGGTGAGCTTTGATTTCAAAAACTCCACGGCCGAGGGTGGGGGCAGGTACTGGGGGTGCGGATCGCGCCGCCCTTGGTACTCGATGCTGCCTTGCTTCAGGCTTCGCTCGGAGACCACCACCCGATGGGGGATACCGATCAGCTCCATGTCTGCAAACATCACGCCAGGCCGTTCGTCCCGGTCGTCGAAGAGAACCTCCACGCCTGCCTTCTCCAGTTCCCCATACAGTCGCTCGGCAGTCTCCCGCACCTCGGGATTGCGGGCGAGCCCCAGGGCGACCAGCGCAACTTGGAAGGGCGCCATGGGGGCGGGGAAGATGATGCCCCGCTCGTCGTGGTTCTGCTCGATGGCGGCGGCGACGATTCGGGACACGCCGATGCCGTAGCAGCCCATCTCCATGGGGCGGCTCTGTCCGGCCTCGTCCAGGAAGGTGGCGTTCATCGCTTCCGAATACTTGGTGCCAAGCTGGAAGATGTGGCCCACCTCGATCCCCCGCACGATTTCCAGCCGTCCCTTCCCGTCGGGGCTTGGGTCCCCCGCCACCACGTTGCGCAGGTCGGCCACGGTTTCGGGGAGCGGGAGGTCGCGTCCGAAATTGACCCCCGTGTAATGGTAGCCGTCCTGGTTGGCGCCGCAGGCGAAGTCGGCCATGGCCAGGACAGAGCGATCGGCTACGATGGGCACGGGGGCGGCGACCGGACCGAGGGACCCTGCCCCGCAGCCGAAGCGCTCCCGGATCTCCGCCTCGGTGGCGAAGCGGAATCCGCCCTGGGAGGAGAAATGTTTGGCGGTCTTTACCTCGTTCAGCACGTGGTCGCCGCGCAGCAAGAGGAGATAGGGTTCGCCGTCCCGAGTGACGACAAGCAGGGACTTGAGGATCTTCTGGGGCGGCAGGCGCAAGTAGGCAGCGACCTCCTCGATGCTGTGTCGACCCGGGGTGGCCACCCGGGTCATCGGCTGGGTGGG